>NZ_JAGYFX010000041.1:0-55360 GCF_019946615.1 Pseudomonas sp. BF-R-01 | reverse complement strand
GGTTTTGGCGGCGGGACCGGTTTGGGGGCGGGTACTGGTTCTGGCTCTGGAACCGGTACGGGTTCCGGTTTCGGTTCCACTACAGGCTCCGGCTCCACTACCGGCTCGGGAACAGGCTCAACCGGTTTCTCGATCGGTGTCACCACCGGGGCGACCGGTTCGACCGGGACAACTTTTTCCCGGTGCATAAACCACCAGTAAGCCCAGAGCGCCAGGAGCAACAACAGCAGTGCCAGCAATGCCGCGGCGATCCACCATCCACGGCGCGAAGGCGCCACGGCGGCCACCGGAGCCAGCGGAACCACCGGTGGCACCACCGGTTTTGGCGGGCGCTGGTTCCAGCGCACCACCAACGGCTCACCGTTGAGGCTGTAGAGTTTGTCCAGCTCGGGAGCGCCGAGCAGGCTGCGCAGGTCATCCGCTTCCGTGGGCTGACCGCGTTTTTGCAGTTCGTCCGCCAACTGTCCAAGGGACGTCTGACGCACTTCATAGGTTTCCAGCAATCGCCGTTGAGCGTCCTCGTTGAGGTCGGCATAGGGCGTGGGTTGGCCACCCAGTTCGGTCCACCATTCCAGCACCTCGCCGCTGCCCATTCGCGGGATGGCGAAGAGGCTGGAGACGGTCGGCGGAAAGTGTTTCTGGATGAGGGCGACTTTGGCTTGCAGCGCACTCATCCCCTCTGGTGTGGCTTGCGCATCCCTGATGACCCGCTGCATGACGTCGATTCCTGAAAAGGCTGCAGGCCTCCGGCGGGAGGCCTGCGGGTGAAAAGTTACTCTTCGTAACCGAGGCTGAATTGCAGTTGATTGACCTTTTTCTGCAGCGCCTTCAGTTGTTCCTGCTTGGCGGCCAGGGCCGCCTTTGAAGGCTTGGCCACCGGTGCAGTCTGCGAGTCCTTGAGCTGCTGTTCGAGCCCGGCGATCTGCTTTTGCACCTGGCTTTCATTGCCATGGCGCGCCTTCAGTGAGGTCAGCAACTTGCCCAGCGACTGGTTCAGTTCAGCCTGGGATTTCTGCTGGCTGGCCAAATCGGTTTTGGTGCTGAGCTGCTGGGCCTGAATGTTCTCGTACACCTGACGGAACATCGCGTTTTGCTGGCGGGACTCGGCCAGGGCCTGTTCCTTTTGTTTGACCTGATCGCTGTAACCACCAGAGTAGTCGCAGTTCATCTTGGTCAGCATGCTGCTGTCGCGATTGGTCGCATCGCATTCGCCCGGCTGGGTCGCGCAACCGCTCAAGGCGAGGACGGCGGTCAGGACCGCCAGTTGTCGTAACGTCATGTGCTTAACCCAGAGTGATTGCGGAGCGCTGGCTGTAGAGACCGTCGACTTCCTTCTGCAAGGCAGCGACTTTCTCGTTCATTTTCAGAATGCTCACATCCACCTGCTTCATCTCGGCGCTGGAGCCTTGGGCGCGTTCGGCATCGGCCACTTTGCTGTACTCGGTGACTTTTTTGCGCATGTTGCTGAGGTCTTTGCGCAAGATTGCGATGTTGTTGTCGATCTCGGCGATTTGCGTCTGGGCTTTGGTCTTGTCGACCTTTTTGCTGGCGATGTCCTGTTTGATCCTGGCGATACGCGCCTGGTCATCCTTGATCACTTGCTGAGCGGTCTCGGTGCGGGCAATCACATTGCGCGTGTCTTGCTCGACTTCGCTGTTCATCTTCGCCAGACGGGTGGAGGTGTCGGCGTATTCGCTGCGACGTTGATCCAGATAATAGTTCGCGCCCATGGCCACGCCACACGCGGTAATACCGGCGGCGATGGCGCAGACAGCCTTGTTGCTGCTGTTGGACAGCGCGCAACCGAGGATGCCGACACCGGCGCCGACGGCGCAGGCCTGGTAACCGGACTTGCTGAAGAACTCCGCGTCATTGCCCTGGGTCAGGCGCGGGTCTGCGCCGTCGCTGCCGCCGAGCATCGAACTGCCGGTGTTGGCGCAACCAGTCAGCAACAGGCTGCCGGCAACGACGAATGCGATCTGTAGTTTGAAGCGAGTCCAAAGGCTGCGCGACATGGTGAAACTCCTCGATGACGGTGTTGACGTGTTGTTATTGAGTGACGGTCTTGCAGCTGGTCAGCCAGGCGTCAGTGTCGATCTTCTGTTTTTGCAGGAAGGTCTTCTGATTCGCCCAGTGCGTGCGCAAGTAGGGTTTGAGGTCCTGAAGCTGTTTGTTGCGAGTAATGATTTCTTCCATCACCGGAACCTGTGCCTCGAGCAGCGGCTGACCGTACAACGTCGCCGACTCCACCAGGCTGCTGGCGTAGTAACGGCTGAGTTTGTGCAGGCGATCCTTCTGCTCGTCGAGCTTGCCCTTGCGCATGTCGCAACTGGCGTCTTTTTCGGCGGCTTCGCAATTGAGCTTGTAGTTTTTCTGCAGGAAATCCACGTACTGGCCGTCGTCGAGCATCTTGGTGCACAGGAACGCACCCAGATTGAGGCTGGCGCGAATCGCCTGGTCGCGGGTTTCTTCCTGCTGCTGGTTGCTGGCGCGCAGCTGGTTTTCCAAGGCCTGGAGTTTTTCCTTCAGCGCTTTATCTTCAACACCCGAGGCCAGCGTGTTCAGCGACTGAACCGTGCCTTTGTCGGCGGATTCGGTTTCCTTGCTGCCGGTGCCGAGTTTCTTCCAGCTGTTTTCGATGCTGGCCACGCGTTCGCGAGAGGTCAGGGTCGGCGAGACCAATACCAGGCGCAGGCCGGTGGTTTTGTTTTTTACCTGGCCTTCGGCGTTGTAGTACGGCTCTTCCTTGCGCAACGCGGTGCGCAGGTCAGCCTGGGCGGTCAGGTAATTGCCGCCGCGCACGACGTAGCCACCGGCCTGGCCATGCTGGCGGTCGAGTTTGTTCAGGCGAAACGGCTCGAACATCATTTCGTCGACGTTGCCGAGCATGTCGTGAAGGCCCAGCGGATTGGGCTTTTGCAGGCCGGACAACTGCAGTTTGCCGTTGGACGATTGCGCCCCGGCGAACCACTCGTAAGCGTTGATGCCGTCGGGCATCGGGTAGCGTGTATCGCGGAATTCCGCCGCACCGACTTCCAGGCCACCGCGCGCGGCGAACTCCCACTCGACTTCCGTCGGTAAACGCAGGAAGCCCAGGGCGCCGTCTTCTTTCGGCAGCTTGCCGGCGGCGTTCTTGCGCAGCCACAGGTTGTACTTGTCAGCCGCTTCGACGGCTTGCACCCAGCTCACGGCCACTTGCGGCAAGCGCATCTTGGTCGCGGCGGTGGGGCAGGTTTCGTCGGTCAGGGCAGCGTACTGCAACTGACTCATCTCGTACTTGGCCATCAGGTAGTAGCGGGATTTGTCGTTCTTGGCGCCGGTGAAACTGCCAGCGATAAACGTCGGTCGAGTCTGTTCGACATAGCCGTATTCCGCGCCGTCCTGACCGATGTTGATCGGGTAGTCGTCGAGCGGTCCGGTGACCGGAATGAACACCTTGCGAAACACCATCGAGCCTTCACACGGCATCGGCAAAACGACGTCGCTGGCTTCGGGCATCGGGTTGTAATACTTCTCTTCCCAGCCCGCCGCCGAAGCGTCGAGCAAGTAGCCCAGGCTCAGGGGCAACAGCAAGCCAAAACGTTTATAGCTCACGCAGACTCTCCGCAGGTTGGATGCTGATGGCGCGCACGGCGCCGATCACGGCCACCAGTGTAGCGACCAGAAAGGTCAGAAGCAGGGCGGCGAGGCCATGCCAGAGTGTGATGTGGCAGACAAAGGTGCCGGTGGCCTGGCTGCTGCCGAGCAAGTAGTCGAACAGATGACTGCCGACAGCGTAAAACCCCAATCCGCCGAGGTAGCCGGCCAGGCTCAGCAGCAGCGCTTGCACGACCACGAAACCGGCGACCGCCGTGCGCTTGAACCCCAGCAGGCGCAGGACCGCGAGGCTTTTGCGCTTGCGGTCGATGTTGGCCAGGAACGCGCCGACCATCGACGCCACACAGCCAATCAATGCCGCCAGGGCAATAACACCGAAGATCAGCCCCAGCACATGGTTGATGGCTTTGACGTTGTCGATGTCGGCCAGTCGGCTCGACGTCTCGATGTGTTGTTCGTTGAGCCAGCGCTCCAGCGGCGCCACTTGGTCGATGTCGTGTGCATACACGCGAGCGCGGGCATACAGCGGTTGCAGATCACCCAGAGGCTTGCCGGTGGTGATGCCGAACGCACTGACCTGATAGCCATCGCGAAAGCGCTCCAGGTCCAGCAGCAACGGCGGGGCGACAAACCCGGCGGCGCGGCCGAAACGGGCGCCATCGAGAATCGCCAGCACGCTCAGCGACATCTCGCCGCGCTCATTCACGCCTTCCAGACGGCGCAGCACGCGCAGTTGCACGCGATCGCCGACCTTGGCCTGCAAGCGTTGCGCGGCGCGCGCACTGAGGATCACTTGATCGCCGGTGGGGTTGAGTTGCGGCAGGTTCAGTTGCGGGTCGCCGGGTTCGGTGGCGATGATTTCCGCGCCTTCGACGAAGCGCTGCATGCCGATCAGCAAATCCGCCTGGGTGTTGAGCGAACGGGTCTGGCCGAGGGCAAAACCGGTCTCGGGACGCTGGCGCAGACGCTCGATCCAGGCACTGTCGTAGTTGCCGTTGCTGAGCATCTTCACTTCAAGGTTGCGAGGGTCGCGCAGCAGTTCGTCCTGCAACTGGCTGACCACCCCGTGCTTGAGGCCGAACAGCAACAGCAACGGCGCGATCACCGCCACCAATGACGCGGCGATGCACAGCGACACCTTGCGGTCGTGCCACAGGTCTTGCAGGGCCAGGGTGCCCAGCAGGCGCAGTCGGTCAGTCCATCGGTTCAAACAGAGTCTCTCCCTGGCGGCTGATAGCGCCGAGTCGCGGCAAGCCGAAATCCTTCAACAAGGCCCAGTCATGGGATACCACGAGCGCACTCAGGCCCATGCTCGACACCAGGCTCAGCAGCAATTCAAACAGGCGCCGGGCGCTGTGCGGGTCGAGCGCGGCGGTCGGTTCGTCCGCCAACAGCAGCAGCGGTTCATGGGCAATGGCGCGAACGCAGGCCACGCGCTGGCGTTCGCCGATCGACAGCGCCTGCGGCTTTTTATCCAGCAATCCTTGCAGGCGCAATACCTCAACCGCGTGGTCGATGTGCGCGCTGTGTGCCGACATGCCGAGCAAACGGCGCGGCAGGCTGATGTTGTCGCGCACGCTCAGAAACGGCAGCAGGCCGCCACTTTGCAAAATGAACCCCAGATGCCGCGAACGTACCGCCGCCAAAGCCGGTTGATCATCCGTGGCCAGCAATCGGGCGATGTCCTGATCCTGCGTTGCGCCCAGGCGAAAGCGCTCAAGCTCGACCGGCGCCAGCAGCAGGCCGATGGCCTCAAGCAATGTGCTTTTGCCGCTGCCGCTCTCGCCGGTGATGGCGAGGATTTCCCCGCCGCCGATCTGCAAGTGCGGCAGGCGCACGTGATGGGCCAGCGCGCCTTCACCACGGCGCACCAGCAAGTTCCTGATATCGAGCATGGGCGTCTCGTTAAGGCATCATTTCCAGAGGCACCGGGTACACGTTGTCCCGCGCATCGCTGTCCTTGGCCAACGCCACCCAACGGTCGACGTCAGCGTTGTAACGCTGGTAGTGCCGCAGTTTGGTGTTAAGCGTACGGATGAATTTCTCCTGTGCCAGACCGTCCCAGCTCTTCCAGGTCTCTTCATCCAGGTTCAGCACTTCGCTCTGGTACGGCAGGTCTTCGATGTACTCGCCGAGCACGCCCATGTCCGCCAGTTTGGCGTTGTTGTTCTGCTTGAGCTGGTTCGGATCGGCGCCCATGGTCGCGGCCACCGAGCGCAGGCGGTCGAACATTTCCGTCGGCGAAATCAGGCCTTCGTTGGCAGCGTCGAGAATCTTCTTCATCACGTCGCTCAAGTCGCTGAGCTGGGACTTGGTCAGCAACACCCGCACGTCGGTGGTGGGGATGTTCTGCTTGATCAGGTCACGGTCGGTGATCCACGCCTTGAACACCGGCGGGGACTTGCTGTTGTTCTTCTCGCCCAGATAGGCCAGTTGCATGGCGTGGCCGATCAGCGCGGCGTCCTCGAGCATTTTCTTCTCGGCCGGGTCCTGCTTGGCGTTCGCCGCACTGCCGATGGCGTCTTCGCCCATGTAGGCGGCTTTCACCTGTGTAGTGATCGCGGTGGCCAGTGCGTCGACCTTGCGCCCGAACTCCTGCACATCACCCGCATTCACCGGGTAGTACAACGAGGTGTTGGTGCCCGGGTAAGTCGACAGGTTCTGGTACTGCGCCTCGGCCTTGGCGTGATCCTTGACCCCGGCCGGGGTTTTCAAGTGCAGGGTGTAAATCGCTACGCCCGGGTTGGCCGCTTCAATGCGCACCTGTGCAGCGCTCAAACCGGTTTTCGACAGTTTGTCGTCACCTTCGATGGCGCCCGCGTCGGTGATCAACACCACGTAGCGCGCACCGAATTGGCTCCAGTCGACCTTGTCGATACTCTCCATGACGCCGGCAAAGGCATCCTCATCGAAGCTGCTGCTCGACACTTTGGCCTGTTTGAGGTCGGCGATCTTGGCGAAAAAGTCGGCGCTGTCTTTCACCTTGGTAGGGTCGGCGTACATCTTGGTGGTGTATTCCAGTCCAGGCACTGCCTGGGTATTGGAACGGAAAGCCACCATGCCGAACTTGACCTGCTTGCCGAGGTTCTGCGATTCGATCTGCTGATAAACCTTGCGAATCGCTTCGCGGGTACGGTCGATGTACGGGTCCATCGAAATCGTCGAGTCGATGACAAACACCACCGCCGCGCTGAATTCCTTCAGTTGGCTGGCGGCCTTGTCTTCGGCCTCTTTGCCTCCGGACGCATTTTTGCCAGCCGCGCCCTTGGTGTCTTTTTCGTCGGGCTTGCTGACCGATGCGACATTGAGCAGGCGCGTGCGGAAACCGGCTTCGGTCATGACTTCTTCGCCGCTGAGCACGGGCAGCAGGTAGAACTGCTTTTGCAGGTCGACGAAGTATTCAGGTTCTTCGGCCAGCACGCCGGGTGCTTGCTTGCCCTTTTTCAACGTGGCGCGCAGCGGGGCGACTTTGCTCACCGGGTCCGGTGCATTGAGAATGCCTTCGACCGTGGTGCGTTCCTTGAAGAACAGCAGCCGGTCGCGGTTGGCTGGGTTGGTGAAGGCCAGGGTCAGTTGCATTTTCCAGTCGGTGGTGCAGCTTGCAGGCAGCCAGCCAATGGTTTTGCCATAACTGTCGGGGCCGACTTTCAGCCACTCGGCGTTTGCCGCCTGGGCGCGTTCGTACACGTAGAAACGGCTGAACACCGGTTGCGCCTCGCCTGCCGCACCGCCCGCCGTCGGGCTGATCTTGCAGCCCGGGGTGGTCAATACGCGTTGGAACAAGGTCTTTTTACCGGCCTGGATCAGCGGTTTGTCATCAGCCTGGGACAACGGGCTGATGCACAGCGCCAACAACGCAGCGCTGCTCAGCAGGAAACGACTCACGGGTGAACGCATCACTTCTGCAACTCCTCGAAACGCTGCTTGGCTTCGGCGTTGTTCGGGTCCTGGGTGAGGATCGTTTCGTACCAGTAGGCCGCGGTGGCGTTATCCGCTACCGGGAAGCACTCGCTGGCCTTCAGGTATTTCGGGTCGTATTCGCGGGCATAGGCGTTGGCGATCAGCGCGTCACCGGCCTGGGCACGGTTGGCGTACAGGCGCTGGGCGACACCGCAGTGTTTGCCAGCCTTGGCTTCGTTGATGATTTCCAGCAGCTTGGCGCTGTCGGGTGCCGCCTTGATGCAGGTCTGGACGAAGGTCAGCTCGGGCAGACTGTTCATGCTTTCCAGCGTGCAGGCTTGTGCGTCGGCACCGGCCGGTGCGGCGGCCGCGACCGTCGGGGCAGGCGCCGGCGTGCGTTTGTAGAACCAGAACCCGGCCGCTGCTGCCAGCAGCAATACCAGCACAAGCGCGAGGCCGAGCAGGCCTTTGTTGCTCTTCTTCACCGGTGGCGGAGCAGGCGTGTATTCGCGTTCGTTGGGCACCGATTCCAGTTCGATTTCTGGCTCGGCGGTGGGCAAGATCAGTTCCGGCAGTTCCGGGATTTCCGGGATTTCCGGAATCTCAGGTGCTGGTGCAGCTGGCGCGGTCAAATCTGCGCCGCCATACGTCGAGCGCGTCTGACCACCCGCCGTGGACGGCAACAGCCCGACGCCTGGCCGGACCACGCCTTTGTCGGCATGCCCCAGGCTCTGTTCGCGCAGTTCGATCTGGAATTGCGAGTTGGCGCTGCCTTCCAGCAGCGGGTCGACCACTTCCGGGCCGACCTGGGCTTCAAGAGCTTCGCCACTGGCGGCGACAGTGAAGCGCGAAACCTTGAACCAGAACGGGTTGTTGCTCCAGGCCTGTTGGTCCTGGAGGTAGAAACCGTCCTGGTTACGCTGAATGGAAAATTCCAGCTGTTCTTCGCCACCCTGCCATTTCTTCACAGTAAGGCAGGCCCGGCCAGGCACATTGGGCTCTAAGGCGAGCAGGTCGACACGAATTGGCATTGCTTATCTCGCTGCGAAGGCTGTGAGCACTTGGCCCAGCCGTTCGTTCTGTTCAGGGGTGATTTCGCGACCGGCACCATGGCCGGCATTGTCCTGCGTGATACAGGCCAGGCCCGAAAGCCAGTCGCCGAGATACCGTTGCGCCTGGTTCGCCGGTTGCGGCGGCAGCTCCGGTACTTGTCCCGGACCGATGTCGGTATAGAACGAGAACAAGGGCGCTTTGGCACCGGTCCGGCTAGGTGGGCGCTCGCTCACGGGTTTCTGGAGGTAGCCGAACCAGGACACGAAATCGCGCAGCACGCGTTGTACTTCCAGTACCTGGCGCTCAACCAGTTGATCGCGACGCGCACCGCTCTGGGCACGCTTGAGGACGGCGCGGCTCAGTTGCCCCGGCAAATCCTGGCGATAACCGGCAGTGATCAGCTCGTCGACCACCGCTTCGAGCAAGGCCTTTTCCAGTCCCAGCAGGTTGAGCAGGCTTTGCCGGGTGGTCAGTTCGCGCAAGTGCGCGACCCAGGCCTTGAAGGCCGCTTTGGCAAAACGGTGTTCGTTGCTTTGCAGTTCCGGGACCGGCGTGTGGGGCTTGCTGCTGGCCGGTGTGCTGTCGGGGCTGGCGTCATCGCCGAAATCGAAATCGAAACCGGCGTCGTTGCCGTACAGGCTCTGGCTCGGTGTCAGGGCGACCGGCTCATCGCTGACCGCTGGCTCGTCATCGGTTTCGTACACGCCGCTGAGGTACAGGTCGCGCACCTCTTCGCTCGGCATGTCGAGTTGATCGATGAGTTCGCCCAGCACCGCCGGACGACGGCCCAGGGTCGACAGAATCATCTGCGCCTGGGCTTTCTTGGCAGCGGCGGCGCCGTCACCGTCGGCGTGATACCAGGTGCTCAGACCATGCGTGGTCAGGCCTTCAAGGCATTCGTCCAGCTGCTCACGGATGCGCTGCAGTTTGAATTCGATGTTGGCCACGCCCTTGAAACTGCCGCTGAAGTGACTGATGCCACCGTCATCGTTGCGCAGCATTTCTTTCCAGGTGTTGGCAGGATTGTTGACGTGTTTGCACACCAGCGCGTTGCTCGCAAAGCTTTCGCCCAGCGCATCGACGCGTTCCTGGTAACTGGCGTTGATCCCGGTTTCGGCGCCGCTGGCGTCCTGGACGATGAATGCCGCGTCCATGCGCGGTTTACGCACCAGGAAGGTGTTCTGGAACGGCGTGCCGGCCCAGTCGTTCATCCAGCTCAAGCTGCCGAAGCGCTCCAGCATGGTCAGCTTGACCATGCCGTTCCAGCTCTCGTCGTACTGATCGGGTGTCAGGCTCAGGGAGTTGGTGATGCGCAGGTCGAGCATGGTCAATGCCCAGATCAGACCGGTGTCGCGTTTGCTGCGAGCGGCCGCGTCGGCGCCCTGGGTTTTTTCGATCCAGCGCGTCAGCACCGGGCCAACGTCGTTGACGTCGCTTTGTTTGGTCGAGCCGGTGCACACCACCAGCGCGTTCATTTCCTGGTTGTCGGTGTAGCGCTCAAACAGGTACGCGACCTTGCCACGCAGAATCAGCTGCGAGACGGAGTTGTCCTTGGTGGCGGATTCCGGGTCGTTGGAGTTGGCGATCTCGTGCAGCTTCTTGCGTCCGCGATAGCCGGGGAAGTCGAGCAGATCGACCTGGTTGACGATGTCATCGGCCGGGGCTTCGATCAGGCCGAACGTCATTTCCGCCGTGAGTGCCGCCAGTTGCGCGACAGGAATGCCCTGGCTGTTTTGCAGGCGACCGTCGATGCGTGGCCGCACGTCGATCGGCAAGTCCCGCGGGCTGCCGAAGCGCTCGAGGATGTCGACGTTCATGATGCTGTCGCGCTGGGTGTAATTGTCGTTTTCGAAACTCACCAAGGCCTTCAACGGCGCGAATACCGTCTCGGGCAGGCCCAGCTTGTGCAGCGCGCCGGCCAGTTGCTGATACACGCGCGTCAGTTCGCTTTGCTCACCCCAAAGAATGGCGAACAGCTCGGCACGTTCCTGGAAATTCAGGCGCGGCGCGAGCTGCAAGGCTTTCGGCCAATACAGGTGCTCGAGTTTTTTCACCGAGTTGCGGAAGTTGTCCCGCAGGTAATCCCACAGCGACACCAGATCGTCGGCGCTGACACCCGGCTGCATCGGCCCGGTCTCGCGGCCTTCGAACGGCTTGAGGACTCGCTGGATGCGTTCCTCGTCAATTTCGTAGGAGATCCGTTCAAGGTCGAAATCCTTGAACCAGGAGTTGGCGAGAATCTTCGCCAGCTCGATTTCCTTGAACAGCGTCAGCTCCACCGGGAAATCCGGGTCCTGGCTCGGTGTGGCCCGCCGGCTGAAGCGCGTCACCAGGCCGGTGGCTTCCTTGCCGCCACCCACCGGGTTGATGTGCTTGATGAAGTCCAGGCGCTGGCCGCCGAAATCGGTTTCCAGTTTGCCGTTCTGCCCGGCCGCGAGGGCCGAGATCAGGTAGGACTTGCCCGCCTGGGACAAACCGAAAAAGCCGATGGTCATCGGCGTGCAGGCCACGCGACCGAGGCTGTGGGCCAGGTTGCGGGCGCGATGCAGGCGGATGTTCAGGTTGTCGGCTTCGCTGTCCAGACGTGGCGCGTTGACACGGGTCTGGCCAATCCATTCCAGCGCCTGACCGGCACCTTCATAAACAGCGGCCCAGCGGGTAGAGAGCTGATGTTGATCGGGGGTCAGGTCATTCATTTGCGTTTCACACTTCCACTGTCGAGCCAGTACTTGGTCTCGCTCAGGCCGGCGTCGAGCATGGTGTTGAGTTCCAGCTCGAGGTCGCTGCGCGGGTTGAAGTTGACGTTGCTGCAGTTGGATTCGATGTTGCGTACCGAGAGGCGGTCGCTGACCAGATCCTGCTTGCGTGTGTACTTGTCCGCCGGTTTGACCTCGAAGCGCACCTTGAGCAGCGGCGCGCTGCCGTTTTCACCGATCGCACGGGAGAACTTCTCCCGACCGGCCTTGGTGAAGCGCAAGGTGTACAGCGGCGAAGCGGCCCAGCGGTCGGCGGCCAGCTGACGGAAACCGAGGCGCAGATCGCCGCGCATTTCCAGCTGAGGCGTGTCGGCGGCGTCGCCCGTGCCGATTTCCGGCAGCTTGATTTTGTAGTCTTCGGACTGAATGTCGCGGTACAGCACGTCGGCATCCTTGATCACGTTGTTCAGGTCGATAACGCCGATGTTTTTGACCGTCGAATACGGTTTGAGTGCCGAAGCGCGGAAGTAGAAGTTCGGCACACTGTGGTTGGCGCACAACAGGCACAGCATCGCGCCGACCGAAGCGGTGCTTTTCGGGTCGTCGATCAGGCCGTTCTTGTGGAACGGGTACCAGCCGCCAGTGCGGTAGTTCTGCAACGCCAGGATGCGCCCCGGTGGCAGCGGCAACACCTTGCGGATGAACGCCTGAATGCCGGGCAGGCGCGAAGGGCGGCCGGTCAGCAGCAGGACGTCGCACGGGTAATGCGCGACCACTTCACACAGCGCACCGAGGATCTTGGTGATGTTGATCTGATCGTTGAGGAATGCGGCATGGAGCTTTTGCAGGTCGAAGCTGATCAACGATTCGTACAGGTCAAAGGCGCTTTGGCTGCCGACATCACGACGCACGGCGGCATTGACGTAATCGAGCACGGTCTGGCTGATTGCGTTGTCACCCAGCAATTGGCGGTACGTCTGGGTGCTCACTTCCTGCTGGTCTTGCGGGTCGTAATGCTCGTAGGCCTTGAGCAGCGCCAGGCCCAGCGGGGCAAAAACCTGCAGGTTCAGTTGCTGGCGCAGGATCATGTCCTGGGCGCTGACCGATTCATCGCCACACAGCCGCGACATCAGCGAGACGGGCGATTTGACGCCTGAGATCTGCAAGGCTTTTTCGAAGCTCGGCAGGACGAAGTCCTGAATCACGTCCAGCAGAATGTCGTCGCCGGCCACTTTGAAGCCATCGCGAAAACGCTGCTCGGGCACGATGTGCACGTTGCTGCCGCTGCCGGTGTTGCCGGCGCGGTCGAGGCGATAGTCGGTGATCACCAGGTCGGTGGTGCCACCGCCGATGTCGATGGTCGCCAGGGTGATGCGTTCACGGTCGGTTTTGTCCGGCCGGGCGAGGGTGTCGAAAAACTCTTCCGGGTGCCCGGCGAAGTTCTCGTTGACCTCGGTGTACAGGTACACCAACTGGCCGCAGGAGGCTTCGTCCCATTCGACGCGGATGCTCGGGATCGGCGTGCGCGGGCTGACGGCCTGGTCCTGATGCGGGTCTTCCTCGCCGGCATGCCAGCCGAGGCTTTTCCACACCAGGCCGATGGCTTGCTGCATGCGTTCGTTGAGGATGCTGCGCTCGGCCTGCGGCATGCCCGGCGGCACGGTCAGGGTGATGCTGTTGAGCTGGCGCGGCACACGGGTGTGACCCTGGCGCGAGCGCTGGGCCGGGCTGTTGATTTGCGACAGCGCCTGGGCCAGGACCTCGGCGAGCATGAACGTCATCAGCGAGCTGCGCGAATAACGCGGCATGAACACCGGCAGACGATCATCTTCTTCGAGGCTGTAAAGCGCTTCGCCGGTTTCGTTGATCAGGTGCGAGAACGGCGCGGCAGTGGCGTACGGCTCGCTGTCGGTCTTGATGTACGAGCAGTTGAAGCGCCAGCCGTGGCCGTAGGCGTTTTCGTCCCACAGGTAGCGTTTCGGGCTGGACAGCCCGGTCGAGCCTTCGGTGCCGCGACGACGGCTGGCCAGACGGCTGGCCTCGTTGCCGACGCGGGCAATCGTTGCCCATTGGAACGCATCGTGCCGGCCGCTTTTGACCGAGCAGTGGTCCTTGCCGAAGTATGCCTGGGCGAATTCCACACGGCTTTCGAACGGCAGGTTGTAAGTGTGTTCGGGGGTGATCAGGTCGCGCAGTTCCAGCACGTAGTTCTGTTTCAACCCGGAACCGGCCTGACCGTGGTTCTCGATCAGAATGCCGCAGGTGCGCGAGTTGCCGACGTCCAGCACCAGGTCCACCGGAATCGGTTTGACCAGGCCATTGCTGTCGTTGGCAACCACCTTCAATTCAGGGATTTCAACTTTCGGCCGGGCAGTCGACTGTTCCGCCGCCGATGGCTTGCTCAGAAGGCTCAGCAAGTTGAGGTAGTGCGCCAAGTGATAGTTGGCGCGGATGTCGGTGTCCAGCTCTGCGCGCGAACGGTGGGCATTGCCCTCGTTGAATACTTCCAGCAGCCATTCGTTGACCCACGGCTGGGCCAGGAACCAGCGGGTTTCGCTGGCCTTGGTCGCCAATTTGAAGGACACGCCGGAGCTGATGTCTTCTTCGTTCGGCGCCAGGTAAGCGGTGCCGTCACGCTTGGGCATCACGCGGCTGTCGAAGGCCATCGTCAGGCGGTGGGTGTTGCCGTCGATGTCGGGCGTCGCCAGTTTGACCAGGCGCATGCGCGACCAGTTGGTCGGGCCTTCGTCGAAGCGGTGCGGCGGCATGAAGCGGAAAAACGGGGTCGGCAGCCAGACACCGTCGAGCAGTTCGAGGCTGCTTTTCATGTCGACGCTGAACGCCGGTTTGGCCTTTTCGACCTTTTCCGGCTCCGGCTCGTAGAAAAAGAAGTCTTTCTCTTCGTTGTATGACAGGCGGCAGATCAACCCGCTGATCATCGGCGCGAACTCGCCCGCCGGTTCTTTGCGAGGGTCCAGGCGCAGGGCGAAATCCATGAACTGGATGCCGGTGTCGCTGACCAGCGTGACGGTGTCTTCGAATTGGGTGACTTCAGGCAACATGTCGGGTTATTCCGTTTTTATTCGGCCACGTGCCGCATGGACATGGGGAATTGTTCTTTGCCGTAACCGCCGGTGCAGTCTGCGACTGTGGTCGCCCCTTTGCGGCAGTTGACCTTGGGCATGTCGTAAGTGCTGCCATCGCCACACACGGCCTGGCCCTGACTGTCGATGGCCAAGCTGCCACCCTTCATAGTAGCGCTCACCGGCCCGGTGCATTTCGTGCCGTCGGCCTGGTGTACGGTGACTTCGCCCTTACCGTCCTTGAGCTGGTATTCCAGACGCAGCGGTTTGCCGGTCCGGCGGTCCTGAATACCGGCGCCGGCGCGGAACTGACCGTCGAGGAACTTGGCGGCACCGTCGGCGGCGTCCGGTGGAATGCTCAGGGGAGGGCCGGGTTTTGCGGCGGCGGATTTTTCGGCCTCGGGCGAAGTGATATCCGGCGGCGCGGTTTTGTTTTCGGGCGGGGTGGCGGGCGATTCGGCTGCCGGGTCTTTGGCCGGGTCTTTGGCTGGGTCTTTGGCCAGGTCGGCCGGCGCTGCATCTGCCTCGTTGCCCTCGACCGCCGGCGCTTCCACTCCTTGGGTTTCGGTCACGGCGGTACCGGTGCCGGTTCCAGTGGTAGAGCCTACAACGGTGCCCGTCACCGGAACGCCGTTCAGCGTCGTGGCATTGCCGGTCAGTTGCGGTTCTTCCAGCTGTTTTTCCACCGGCACGATGCCCTCAGGCAGCAGGTCTACCGCCACCAACGGAATCGGCACGCAACCACGCAGACCAAGCAACAGCCACAAAAGCAGTAGCAGGAACGGCAGCAGCAACAGCCACCACCAGCGACGCCACCACGGACGAGCAACCACCGGCACGACGGGCGCAACGACGGGCGCAACGACAGGCGCGGCTTCGACCACCGGGGGCAGCGTAAACGCGGGCGGAACCTGATAGAGGCAGTGCAGGGGATCGCGATTACCGGTACCGGCATGCTCGAAACCCCAAAAGGTCAGCACCGGCTTGCCTTGCACCAGGTAGACGAAATTCTCATCGGGGAAATGAATCACGCGCTTGAGCAGCTTGCCGAACACGGCTTTGTCGCCTTGCTGCTGTTCGCCGGATTCAGTGCCCAGGAAACGCTGGCTCAATTCCTCGAGCGCGGTTTTCAGCGCTTCAAGTTGGCGGCGGGCAGGGACGCGTTCTTCTTCGGTCGCACTGCTCCACGGGATCACATCGCCGTCGAGGCCGCTGTACCAATCGATCTGGTTACCGAGCTCATCGCTTTGAGGGATGGCCAGATGATCGACCATTTCGGGGTTCTTGCGGCGAATGGCTTCGCGCAATTGCAGGGCCGCCCGGTATACCGGTTGACCTGTTTCGCCCAAGGCTGTGAATGACCCGCTCTTACCGCTGCGTAATAGTGCCCCGCGCATTCAAACTCCATATGTTCTGTTGCGCAAAAATGACAGACAAAGGTGTCTGTTCTTGCTCCTGCAATTAGCTGGCGACCTTAATGTCATAATGATGTCGCCGTCAATCATCCGGAGGTCCAAAACCGTATGAGACTAGCGTAAGCGTGCGGAGGTTGCATGGGGTCAATTTAAATTGGCTTGGGAAGGCTTGGGTGTAAGCTTTTTAAGCTTGCTGAATCGTTTCATCAGCGCTATAAAAAATGCACAACTCCAAGAAAGGCCTCCCCATGACTCCGCTCAAATTCGTCGTTGCCTTTGGCGCTCTGTCCGCCTCCCACGCCATGGCTTGGGATTACGTCCTGCTCGACAGCGACAAGGCTGCTCAAAACTGGCAGATCACCAGCCAGCAACTCGGTGTGAAAACCGACAAACCCTTCTCCGTGACCCTTCGTAACTTGCACGGCGGTCGGCAGGAGGGCGTCAGCATCGTCGACATCGATAACGGCACGATGAAACTCTCGGTGGTGCCGACTCGCGGGATGAACGTTTTGCAGGCATCGGTCGGCAATGTGCGCATGGGCTGGGATTCGCCGGTCAAGGACGTGGTCAATCCGTCCTTCATTGAGCTCAACGGTCGCGGCGGACTCGGCTGGCTCGAAGGTTTCAATGAGCTGGTCACCCGTTGCGGCTACGAATGGGTCGGCCACCCCGGCGTCGACAACGGCGAACTCCTGACCCTGCATGGCCGCGCTGCCAACATTCCGGCCAGCACAGTCACGCTGCACATCGACGAAAAACCGCCTTATGCCATCAGCCTGCGCGGCGAGCTGAAAGAACAGGCCTTCAAGAAAGTCGACTTCTCGGTGATCACCGAACTGGTCACCGAGCCCGGCAGCGCAGCGTTCACGCTCAACGATACCCTGACCAACAACGGCGACTATCCGAAGGAATATCAGGCGCTGTACCACAGTAATTTCAGCACGCCATTCCTGGAGCAGGGCGCCCGTTTCGTTGCGCCGGTCAAACAGGTGTCGCCGTTCAACGACAAGGCCAAAGGTGATCTGCCGGACTGGCAGACTTACCGCGCGCCGACCAAGGACTATGACGAGACGGTTTACAACGTGGTGCCGTATGGCGATGACAAGGGTGACACGTTGACGGTGTTGCATAACAAGGCAGGTAGCCTGGGCGTTTCGGTCGGCTTTAACACTAAAACGCTGCCCGTGTTTTCGCTGTGGAAAAACACCGATACCCAAGGCCAGGGCTATGTCACCGGTCTCGAGCCGGGGACCAGCTTTTCCTATAACCGGCGCTATCAGCGGCCGCTGGGGCTGGTGCCGACGATTGCGCCGAAGGAGCACAAGCAGTTTCAGATCAGTTACAGCTTGTTGGCGGACAAAGGCGCTGTGGACCAGGCGCTGAAGCGGGTGAGTGACATTCAGGACGGGCGGGAAACCGAGGTTCGGCAGACGCCGTTGGTGGATCTGACGAAGGAGTGATTCCATCAGCTGGAGGTTGGCCGGTATTGCAGCGCTTCAGCCAGATGACCACGGGTGATGCCATCGACCTGCTCAAGGTCTGCGAGGGTTCGTGCGACCTTGAGCAGTCGATGCGCAGACCTCAACGATAGGGTCAGTCGTTCGCACGCTGTTTCCAGCCAGGTTTCGTCGATTGTGGATAACGTGCAGTGTTTGCGCAGGCCCGGCAGATCAAGGAAAGCGTTCGCGCAGCCCTGGCGTTTGTGTTGACGCTCTCTGGCGTCGGCGACCAGCAATGCGGCAGTGGCGGTGTCATCGCCGGGTTTGAGTGCCGGATTCAGCGCCGTGGCTTCCCGGGCGACGGTCAGGTGCAGGTCAATGCGGTCCAGCAGTGGCCCCGATAATTTATTGCGGTAGCGCTGGACCATGTCCGGTGTACAGCTGCATTTACCACTGGGTTCGCCAAGATATCCACAGGGACACGGGTTCATCGCGGCCACCAATTGAAAGCGGGCCGGAAACCTCACGCGATCCTTGGCGCGGGAAATCACGATATGGCCGGACTCCAGCGGCTCTCGCAAAACCTCCAGCACCTTGCGGTCGAACTCCGGCAGTTCATCGAGGAATAGAACGCCATGATGGGCGAGGGTAATTTCACCCGGTTGCGGCTTCGAACCGCCGCCCACCAGCGCCGGGCCGGAGGCGGAGTGATGGGGTTGGCGGAAGGGCCTTTGCGGCCAGTGGCTCAAGGGCACGCAACTGGTGACGGATTGGATGGCGGCGACTTCCAGCGCTTCATGTTCGGCCAGGGGTGGAAGCAGTCCCGGCAAGCGACTCGCCAGAAGGGTTTTTCCGGTGCCCGGTGGTCCGCTGAACAGCAGGTTATGAGCGCCCGCCGCCGCAATCAGCAATGCGCGTTTGGCCGAAAGTTGGCCCTGTACTTCGTTCAAGTCTGGATAGGGTTTGCTGGCATAGAGCAAACCGTTGGAAACGTAAGGCTCGACCGGTGTGTGCCCATTGAAGTGCGCGACCGCTTCCAGCAAATGATCCACCGCGATCACCTTCAACCCCGACGCCAGGCAAGCCTCCTCGGCATTCGCTCGCGGCACCATCAGCGAGCGTCCGGCCTTGCGTGCCGCCAGTGCGGCCGGCAACACGCCCCGCACGGCACGTACCGCGCCTGATAGCGCCAGTTCTCCCAGACATTCCACATCATCCAGTGTCAGCGTTGGCACCTGCACGCTGGCGGACAGAATCCCCAGGGCAATCGCCAGATCGAACCGTCCGCCGTCCTTCGGCAAATCAGCGGGGGCGAGATTCAGCGTGATGCGCCGCGCCGGGAATTGCAGGCCTGAGTTGATGATCGCACTGCGCACCCGATCCTTGCTTTCCTTCACCGCTGCTTCGGGTAAACCGACCATGGTCAGCGATGGCAGACCGTTGGCCAGGTGGACTTCGACGGTGACGGCGGGCGCATCCACGCCGATTTGGGCGCGGCTGTGGACGATGGAGAGGGACATGGTCGTTCCTTGAGCTTTACGGGGGCCGCTTCCTGCGGGTTTTTGAAGGGTAGTCGGGAGGTGATGATTTGGTGCGGCGGCTGAGCCGCGAAACTTTCGCAGGATGTTGCGAGCTTTGTTGCGCTGCTTTGGATGCGAAAAAAACCGCCACTTGGGCGGTTTATTCGGGGAGCCTGGTCCGACTCGTGCCTGCAAGCCAGCCATCAGGTTCGAGCTCTTTGCCATACATTGCTGCCACTTTAAAAAAACGATGTTGGCTGGCAGAAACGCTTCCGGCTAAACGGAGCGCCTCGGCATGAAGCTCAGCGATGAGTAACAGTTTTGCTTGCCGTTTTTTGGGCTTCACAGCGACCTGCCTTTGATTGATGGTTTAGTTGTTAGGCCAGTCAACTTAAGCGCCGAAGACAGTTTTGATGCAATCAGAATTGACCCATATTTTTGTAGGACCAAGCTTGGTTTTTGGGGCCTTCTGAAGGGCGTGGGTAGTCCTTTTCCTAGAGTTTTGAAAGAGGGGGAAATACTCATAGCAGCGAGTTTGCATTCATGAATTTGCCTTATACACTCAAGATTAATGCATAACGTTAAGCTTTAAATTATGATCGTTAGCTTTAAGTGTTCTGAGACCGAGTACCTGTTTTGCAACGGTAAGACCCGTTTGTGGTCAGCCATTCTGAGTGTCGCGGAACGAAAGCTGACGATGCTTGATGATGCTGTCGTGCTGAAAGACCTTCGATCTCCGCCGGGCAATCGCCTGGAGGCGTTGGAGGGAAATCGAAAAGGTCAGCACAGCATCCGCATCAACGCTCAATGGCGAATTTGCTTTGTCTGGGGCTGCAACGGGCCGGAGAATGTAGAAATCGTCGATTATCACTGAGGTGAGTAATGACTAAAAATGGTATGCGCCCGGTGCACCCTGGCGAGATCCTCAAAGAGGAATACCTGGAGCCTCTGAGCCTGACGGCTGCCGCTCTGGCCAGAGCGTTGAACGTGTCGACACCTACGGTCAACGATATTGTGCTTCAGCGTCGGGGTGTCAGTGCTGATATGGCTCTACGGCTATCTATCTGTCTGGACACGACCCCGGAATTTTGGCTCAACCTTCAATCGACCTACGATTTGCGTAAAGCCGAGATTGAGCGAGGGGCCGCGATTCGGGATCAGGTCGAGCGGCTTGCACACTGCGCCTGATTGTTGTCTTGGATTTACCGAACCCCACGCAAAAAGCGTGGGGTTTTTTATTCAGAATGCGTGAAGCATTTTCGCGGCTCTTTTCCACCAAGGTGCACTGATAGCAGACCTTGAAGACTCCTGATCAGGCAGCATCTGCGGCACATCCTGCAGACGAATCCACGGCTGGTTATTCCAGTGCAACAAGTTCAGCGACATCTCCGGCCAGTGCAGCAGGCTCAGGATCGGCCGGTCGATAGATATGGGTTGCTGGGCATCCCTTAGGGCAGGCACTACGTCGTGGGTCAGCCATTCGCGCAGGGCCCGGTATTCGGGGCAGTAGTGGTAGATCAGTAAGGCGTAGACGCCGGATTCGCTGATCAGCAGGGTATTTTCGATTCTGCCGTGGATGAGCATTTGTGCGGACTGGTGTTGGTCGGGGTCGAGTTTTCGGACGGCGCGGTCGTCGAGGTAGAGGCGCAGGAAGCGGCCGAGGTCGCGGGCGCTGAACCAGGGTTGGTTTTGGAGGAGGAGGGCGTGGAGGTGGAGTTTGTGGCGGGTGAAGACGTGGGGGATCAGATAAGCATCATCGCTATTCATTGATACAGCTCCTCTTGCTAAAAGGGCTGCCCGCAATCGTCGCCAAACAATTGGGTGGCAGTTGTACGCGGGTTGGCGAACCGGAGCAAAAGGAACCCGGCAGACCCGAAGGCCTCCCACGCACAACCGCCATGACTTGTGTCGATGGTCGTCATGCTCCTTAAGCTTCCAGGTCGCCAAACCCGGTGCTGAACATTCAGCATTGGGCGAGCTTAGGAACCGGGGCTTTGCGGCGCAATCGGACGGCGGTGGTTTTGTTGTAGGAAGGTGCCGGGATTTTTGAGGGCTTGAGATCGCCCATGGCACCATTTCCTACAGATGCATCTGAAGGTCGTTCCGACCTTCAATCGCGAGCAGGCTCGCTCCCACAGTGGATCGGGTTTCAAAGTGGGATTTGCGGGGTTACTCGGTTGGGGGATTGAGCTTTGCTTCCAGCTCGGCAACCTTCGCTTCCAGGCTTTCCAGGCGTGCCCGCGTACGTGCCAGCACAACCATCTGACTATCAAACTCTTCCCGGCTCACCAGATCCAGTTTGCTGAAGCCGCTTTGCAGCAACGCCTTGAACTGGCTTTCGATTTCGCTTTTCGGCAGTGGGGTGTCGCCGCTGAAGAGGCGGGAGGCTGTGCCGGTCAAGGCGTCGAGGAAATCTTTGGGCGCGAGCATGGGAAAGGTCCTGGAAACAATGGCGGGCAGTGTATCACGCAGTGTCTATAGTCAATCCCGACCGCAGGGATGCACGCTTTTCGCGCATGCGGACGGACGGTGCCGCACCGTTGTTGTGCGTAACGCGTCCGGTGTTGCAGCGATGTGGTGGGCATCTACGGCCAAGAGCTTGAAAACTGAGGGTTTTGTGGAGATGGCAAGCTTTCTGCTTAGACGGTAGTGACCCATGCACTGATGCAGTCGATGTGACGAATGCAGTGCGCCAAGCGAAACGGGGGAAGAGTTTCGTGCGGAGCGGTTAGCTGGCGTCGGACGGGCAGGTAAGGCCGACGATGCGTTACAAAGCCAGGCACTGCGCTTAGACTTGAGCCGGGTTTGTTTTCCTGGGGCAAGTCCACCAATTCGGGAGAGAGTTTTCATGAAGCTAGTCACTGCCATCATCAAGCCGTTCAAGTTGGACGACGTGCGCGAATCGCTGTCCGAGATCGGCGTGCAGGGCATTACCGTTACCGAAGTCAAAGGCTTCGGACGGCAGAAGGGTCACACCGAGCTGTATCGCGGCGCGGAATACGTGGTCGATTTCCTGCCCAAGGTGAAGATCGATGTCGCCATTGACGACAAGGATCTTGATCGGGTTATCGAGGCGATAACCAAGGCAGCCAACACCGGCAAGATCGGTGACGGCAAGATCTTCGTGGTCAATCTGGAACAGGCGATTCGCATCCGTACCGGCGAAACCGATACCGACGCGATTTAAGCCGCCACAAACCCCAACGCCCCAGGAGAAAACAATATGACTCTGCGTAAATTCGCAGGGCTAGGAGCCCTGTTGTCCCTCGTAATGCCCAGCCTGGCCATGGCGGCAGACGAAGTGGCGGCCCCAGTCCTCAATTCCGGCGATACCGCCTGGATGCTGACCTCGACAGCCCTCGTGCTGTTCATGACCATTCCCGGCCTCGCGCTGTTCTACGGCGGCATGGTTCGCTCCAAAAACATTCTTTCCGTGATGATGCAGTGCTTTGCCATTACCGGTCTGATCAGCGTCCTGTGGGTCATTTATGGCTACAGCATCGCGTTCGACACCACCGGCATGGAACAGGGCGTCGTCAACTTCAACTCCTTCTTCGGCGGCATGGGCAAGGCTTTCCTCGCCGGTGTCACCCCCGCCAGCCTGACGGGTCCTGCGGCGTTGTTCCCTGAGGCGGTGTTCATCACCTTCCAGATGACGTTCGCCATCATCACCCCTGCGCTGATCGTCGGTGCCTTCGCTGAGCGGATGAAGTTCTCCGCGATGCTGATCTTCATGGGCATCTGGTTCACTCTGGTTTATGCACCGATCGCGCACATGGTCTGGTCCGGCAACGGCGGCCTGATGTGGGACTGGGGCGTGCTCGATTTCGCTGGCGGCACCGTGGTGCACATCAACGCCGGTGTGGCCGGTCTGGTGGCGTGCATCGTGCTCGGCAAGCGTAAAGGCTTCCCGACCACCCCGATGGCACCGCACAACCTCGGTTACACCCTGATGGGCGCAGCGATGCTGTGGGTTGGCTGGTTCGGCTTCAACGCCGGTTCCGCCGCAGCGGCCAACGGCACTGCCGGCATGGCGATGCTGGTTACCCAGATCGCAACCGCCGCCGCCGCACTGGGCTGGATGTTTGCCGAGTGGGTCACCCACGGGAAGCCAAGTGCACTGGGTATCGCCTCTGGTGTGGTCGCCGGTCTCGTTGCAATCACCCCGGCCGCTGGCACCGTGGGCCCGATGGGCGCACTGGTGATCGGTCTGGCAGCGGGCGTGGTGTGCTTCTTCTGCGCCACCACCCTGAAACGCAAGCTCGGTTATGACGATTCCCTGGACGCCTTCGGTGTACACGGTATCGGCGGTATCCTCGGCGCGATCCTGACCGGTGTGTTCGCCGCTCCGTCGCTGGGTGGCTTCGGCACCGTCACCGACATCGCCGCACAAGTCTGGATTCAGTGCAAAGGCGTGGGCTTCACGGTGATCTACACCGCAATCGTCACCTACATCATTCTCAAGGTGCTGGACGCTGTCATGGGTCTGCGTATCACTGAAGAAGAAGAGGCTGTCGGCATCGATCTGGCGCTTCACAACGAACGCGGCTACAACTTGTAAGACGCGCATAAAAAACTTGCCCGGCTTGCCGGGCATTTTTTTGTCTGGAGTTTGTCAGTGTGAGGACTGCTGAAAGGTTTTTTCGTACACGTTTAGTGGTGTTTACGGCGGGCGTTTTTCTGCGGCCAATGGCTTACATGATTGAAGGAATATTAGGGTCTTTGTTTTTTCCCAGAGCGCGCTAGAATGCGCCCCGAACGTGCGGAGAACTGTATGTGGCAACAGACTCTGATTACCCTGCGGGCGAGGCCCCGGGGCTTTCATCTGGTAACGGACGAGTTACTCGCCGGCCTGCCTGAACTCAAGGCGTGTCGGGTCGGTCTGTTGCATTTGTGGCTGCAGCATACCTCGGCGTCGTTGACCATCAACGAGAACGCCGATCCGGCGGTACGTCGCGACTTCGAACGATTTTTCAATCGTCTGATCCCACAAGGAACAGACGGCTATGAGCATAACGACGAAGGCCTGGACGACCTCCCGGCGCACTTCAAGGCCAGCGTGCTTGGCTGTCAGCTCAGTTTGCCGATTTCGGCGGGCCGACTGGCGTTAGGGACCTGGCAAGGCGTTTATCTGGGCGAGCACCGTGATTTTGGCGGTGCCCGTAAAGTCCTCGCCACCGTGCACGGTGAAGAGGCATGAACCGCTGGTCACCAGCGGTTATTGAATTTTTCCGGCAGCCTTCGACAGAGGGCAAAGCTGGGCTATAACTAATCTGCTTTTCGCAAGTCATGAGGTAGAACATGAGCGACGATGATCTGGAAAACGACGACCTCGAAGTAGGCGACGACGACGAAACCGAAGAAGGTCTGGAAGCAGCGGCGGAAGACGTCGCTGAAGACGACGGCGGTGATGCGCCCGTTCCGACCGCCAAAGGCAAAGCCAAGGCAGCGGTATCGGTCGATGAGCTGCCGAGCGTCGAAGCAAAAAACAAGGAACGCGATGCCTTGGCCAAGGCCATGGAAGAGTTCCTGGCCAAGGGCGGCAAGGTGCAGGAAGTGGAGGCCAATGTGGTCGCCGATCCTCCCAAGAAGCCTGACAACAAGTACGGCAGCCGGCCTATCTAAGCGTCTGCCCTTGCTTGCTGAAAAAGCCCGCCGTCGCTGCGGGCTTTTTCATGTCTGTAAAAAAGTCTGGAGACTTGTGTAGATCCCCTGTGGGAGCGAGCCTGCTCGCGATGGCGGTGTCTCAGTCAACATCAATTGTGAATGTTAAGGCCTCATCGCGAGCAGGCTCGCTCCCACAGGGTCGGTCGTGAACTCAAGGTCAGTGATGGATATTCCACCGCGCCAACAACGCCGGCAATTCGGTCAGGCTGCGAATCTCGGCGTCCGGCGCTTTCTGCGCTTCCCACAATTTGCCCTGCGGGTTAAACCAGATCGCCCGCAACCCCGCCTGCTGTGCCCCGGCAATGTCATCACCCGGATGGTCGCCGATATGCACCGCCGTCGCGGCCGTTGCGCCGCCACGCTTCAGCGCCTCATGAAACAGGCGTGCGTCCGGTTTGGCGATGCCGATGTCTTCGGCGCACAGCGCAAACTTGAAGTAGTCGGCCAGCCCTAAACGGCGCACATCGGCATTGCCGTTGGTGACGACGCCGAGTGCATAGTGTTTGGCCAGCGTCTCCAGTGTCGGCTCGACTTCCGGGAAGATTTCCAGCTGATGCCGGGCATGCAGAAACACTTCAAAACTCTGATCGGCCAGGTCTGACGCCTGTTCATGACCGTAACCGGCTTCTTCCAGTGCGTGGAAAAGCACCCGTCGACGCAAGGCACTGATTCGATGCTTGAGGCCCGGTTCGCTGCCCAGAATGCGCTCGCGAATCCCCCACAAATGCTCCACCGGCACCGCGCCCAGATTCGGTGCATGTTCGGTCAGCCATTCACGCAATACGGCTTCGGCGCTGACGATGACCGGGGCGGTATCCCACAAGGTGTCGTCGAGGTCGAAGGTGATCAATTGGATCGTCATGAATCATCGCCCTTAATGCGTTTGGCCCGTGGATGGGCGCTGTCGTAAACCGTCGCCAGATGCTGGAAGTCCAGGTGGGTGTAGATCTGGGTGGTCTTGATGTCCGAGTGGCCGAGTAATTCCTGCACCGCGCGCAGGTCCTGCGAGGACTCCAGCAGGTGGCTGGCGAAGGAGTGTCGCAACATGTGCGGATGCAGGTTTTGCCCCAGTTCACGTTCACCGGCGGCCTTGACCCGCACCTGAATCGCCCGAGGGCCGAGGCGCCGGCCTTGCTGGCTGACAAACACGGCGTCATCCGCCGGGTTGGTCATGGCGCGCAATGGCAGCCACAACTCCAGGGCTTCGCGGGCCTTTTTGCCGACCGGCAACAGGCGCGTCTTGCTGCCTTTACCGAGCACCTGAACCATGCCGTCAGCCAGGTCCAGTTGATCGAGATTGAGCCCGGTCAGTTCCGAAAGCCGCAAACCCGAGGAATAGAACAGCTCCAGAATCGCCTGATCCCGACGCGCCAGAAAGTCATCCTCTACCGCACCTTCAAGCAGTTGCAGGGCTCGGTCGGTGTCGAGGGTTTTCGGCAATCGCCGCTCGCCTTTCGGCGGTGCCAGGCCATTGGCCGGATCGTGATCGCAGAGACCTTCGCGGTTCAGATAATGATAGAGCCCACGCACGGCCGAGAGCAGGCGCGCCAGGCTGCGCGACGATTGACCCTGGGAATGCAGGCGGGCGATCAGGCTGCGCAGGCGCTGAATGTCCAGCGCGGCCCAGCTGCCGATGTTCTGTTTGACGCAAAAGCCCAACACTTTGTCGAGGTCGCGGCGGTAGGCGTACAGCGTGTGGGGCGACACCTGCCGCTCACTGCGCAGGTGTTCGCAGTAAGCGTCCAGTTGCCGTTCCACGATCAGCGTACCGAGCGCAGAGAGCTGTTGACCCGTGGCAGCACGCGGCCCATGACTTCGGCGATGTAGCTGAGGAACAGCGTGCCGACCGAGCTTTTGTAGTGCTGCGGATCACGGCTGGCGATGGCCAGGACGCCGAGAATGCCTTGATGGCTGATGGCGACGACGGCGGTCGAGCCGATCTGCTTGCGCTGCTCTTCGCCGAACAGGAAGTCCAGTTCATGCTCGCGCAGGCTGCCGCTGACGCTTTTGTCTTCCGAAAGCAAACCGCCAATGGCCGTCTGCGCGTCGGCGTGGGTCACCCAGCGGCCAACTGGCATCGGGTTGTCGCCCAGCAGGATCAGGCTGACAAAAGGCACCTGAAAGTCCTGGCGCAGACTGTCTTCGACGCTGATCACCACATCTTCCAGGCTGGTGGCGTCCATCAGCGCGAGAATCAGGCGGCGGGTCTTGTCGAAGAGACGGTCGTTGTCACGGGCCACGTCCATCAAGTGCGAGAGGCGATGGCGCAACTCGATATTGCGGTCGCGCAGGATGGTCATCTGGCGCTCGACCAGCGAAATGGTGTCGCCTCGCTGGTGCGGAATGCGCAGGGCCGGGAGCAGTTCTTCGTGCTCGACGAAGAAATCCGGATGAGCCTCCAGGTACGCGGCAATCGCCGCCGCCTCAAGGCTTTCGGAAGGGGATTCGTCGGGCTGTAGGGCGGGAACCTGGGGCTTGTCGGTCATGGGTTTGACTCACTCAAAGACGTACTTGTCCTTCATATACACGGACTGCCGGGCCGGTCATCAACACCGGTTGGCCAGGGCCTGCCCATTCAATGGACAGACGCCCGCCGGGCAGGTCGATCAATAGCGGCGAATCCATCCACCCCTGGCTGATCGCGGCCACTGCAGCAGCGCAGGCGCCGGTGCCGCAGGCCTGGGTTTCCCCGGCGCCACGTTCCCAGACGCGCAGCTGCGCGCGGTTCCGGTCGATGACCTGGAGAAAACCGACATTGACCCGCGCCGGGAAGCGCGGGTGATGTTCGATTTTTGGCCCCAGTTCATGCACCGGTGCGTTGTTGATATCGCTGACACGCAGCACGGCGTGCGGATTGCCCATCGACACAGCGGCAAGTTCCACCGTGGTGCCGTCGACGTCGAGCGAGTAGCTCGGCGCCTGACTGTCGGCAACGAACGGGATGTCGGCCGGCACCAGGCGCGGTGCGCCCATGTCGACGCTGATCTGGCCGTCACTGCGGATATCCAGCTCGATGATGCCACTTTTGGTTTCGACGCGAATCTGCCGTTTTGCGGTCAGGCGTTTGTCGAGTACGAAGCGGGCGAAACAGCGCGCACCGTTGCCGCACTGTTCCACTTCGGAGCCGTCGGAGTTGAAGATCCGATAGCGGAAATCCACGTCCGGGTTACTCGGCGCTTCGACGATCAGCAACTGGTCGAAACCGATGCCGGTGTGCCGATCGCCCCATTGCTTGGCATGCTTGGGCAGGATGTGCGCGTGCTGGCTGACCAGGTCGAGGACCATGAAGTCATTGCCCAGGCCGTGCATCTTGGTAAAACGCAGCAGCATGGTTTTACTCCGGCAGCAGGCTTTCGCCAGCAAACAACTCGGCTACCGTCTCACGGCGACGCACTTCAAATGCCTGATCACCGTCCACCAACACTTCAGCGGCGCGGCCGCGGGTGTTGTAGTTGGAACTCATGACAAACCCGTAGGCGCCGGCCGAATGCACAGCCAGCAAGTCGCCTTCTTCGAGGGCCAGCTGACGGTCCTTGGCCAGGAAGTCGCCGGTCTCGCAGATCGGCCCGACGATGTCGTAGGCACGAGCGGCGGTGGCGCGAGGGCGCACGGCGGTGACGTCCATCCAGGCCTGGTACAGCGCCGGGCGGATCAGGTCGTTCATGGCCGCGTCGACGATGGCGAAGTCTTTGTGTTCGGTGTGCTTGAGGTATTCGACCTGAGTCAGCAGCACGCCGGCGTTGGCGACAATGAAGCGGCCCGGCTCGAACACCAGCGCCAGGTCACGACCGTCGAGACGCTCGCGCACGGCTTTGATGTAGTCGGCAGCCAATGGTGGCTCTTCATCGCGATAACGCACGCCCAAGCCACCACCGAGATCGATGTGGCGCAGGTAGATGCCGCAATCGCCGAGGCGGTCGACCAGGCCCAGCAGGCGGTCGAGGGCATCGATGAACGGCGGCAGGGTGGTCAGTTGCGAACCGATGTGGCAATCGACGCCGACCACTTCCAGGTTCGGCAGCTGCGCGGCACGCACGTACACGTCTTCGGCGTCGGCAATGGCGATGCCGAACTTGTTCTCTTTGAGACCGGTGGAAATGTACGGGTGCGTGCCGGCATCGACGTCCGGGTTCACACGCAGCGAGATCGGTGCGCGAACGCCCAGCTCGGCGGCGACGATTTGCAGGCGTTCCAGCTCATCGGTGGACTCGACGTTGAAGCAGTGCACGCCGACTTCCAGGGCGCGACGCATGTCGTCACGGGTCTTGCCGACACCGGAGAACACGATCTTGTCGGCGCTGCCGCCGGCGGCCAGTACGCGTTCCAGCTCACCACGGGAGACGATGTCAAAACCGGCGCCCAATCGCGCCAGGACATTCAGCACACCCAGGTTGGAGTTGGCCTTGACCGCGAAGCAGACCAGGTGCGGCATGCCGGCCAGTGCATCGGCATACGCCAGGTACTGGGCTTCGATGTGGGCACGGGAGTAGACGTAAGTCGGGGTGCCAAAGCGTTCGGCGATGGCGGACAGGGCAACCCCTTCCGCGAACAGCTCGCCGTCACGGTAGTTAAAAGCGTCCATGGCGTTCCCTTATTGGTAGACGTCGTGCTTGTGTGCTTTCGACGGCTGCTTTTGCGAGGACTGGGCCTGCTCGGCAGGGTCCTGGGAATCGTCAGGCAGGTACAGCGGACCTTTTTGACCACAGGCCGACAATAAACAAGCAACCGCGACGAGCGCAGCAAAGGAAGAGATCAGGCGCTTCATGGCGAAATCCTTGAAAATGCGTTAATTGCGCCGGAGTATACCGGCCACCCGGCAGCTTGCCTATGCGACCAGGGTCCCGTCCGGCGGGGCTTGCCAGATGCCGGTCGGTATCACGCAACCCCTGTGGGAGCGGGCTTGCTCGCGAAGGGGGCAGCACATTCAGCATCTTTGTTGACTGGACCACCGCTTTCGCGGGCAAGCCCGCTCCCACAGGTGTACCTAAATCGGCCCTTGGTCGTTATCCTTTGCAATCACCGGGGCTCGCCCGTATCTTGCGGCGCTTGAGCCTGATCAGACACTTTTTGAGGTTGCCGTAATGAGTTTGTCCGAAGCGCGTTTCCACGATCTGGTCGATGCCACCCAGCAAACCCTGGAGGACATCTTTGACGACAGCGACCTGGATATCGATCTGGAGAGCTCGGCCGGTGTGCTCACCGTCAAGTTCGAAAACGGCACTCAGTTGATCTTCAGCCGCCAGGAACCCCTGCGTCAGCTGTGGCTGGCGGCGGTGTCGGGTGGCTTCCACTTCGACTACGACGAAGAGAGCGAGCGCTGGATGTGCGACAAGAGCGAAGAGCAGCTCGGCGAGATGCTTGAGCGCATCGTCCAGCAACAGGCCGGCGCTGAATTCGATTTCGAAGGTCTGTGAGATCGTGACCCAGCCGGCCCCTGTTCGACCGCCCAAGCCGCTTTACAGCAATGTCAGCCCGGCGGTGCCTTCGCCGTGCAGCGGCGTGTGTCGGCTGGATGAGCAGAAGGTCTGCCTGGGGTGTTTTCGCCATGTCGAAGACATCCGCGAATGGCGCTCGGCCGATGATGAGCGCCGGCGGGTCATCTGCGCGCAGGCTATACAACGCAAATCCTTGGCTTGATGCACAGACCTGTAGGAGCAGAGCTTGCTCGCGAAGGCGGCGCATCAGTCGATACCCATGTTGGCTGACACGCCGCCTTCGCGAGCAAGCTCTGCTCCTACAGGTTTCATCGGCGTTACCGAAAAATAGGGTCCATCGCGCCCTGCTTGTATATTTTTTGAGCTGTGATAGTGTCCAGAAACGCCTCAACCCATCGAGGCTCGTGAAAACCCCGCCTTTTTCTGGCGGGGTTTTGCTTTTTCTGTGCAGAAGAAAGGAGTCTGCCTCTATCATGACCGCACCTTCCATCACCCTTACTCGTCTGGACGTTCAACGTCTGGAACGCCTGATCGACAGCCTGGACGACACGCTGCCGGGCGTTATCGCGCTGCAAACCGAACTGGATCGCGCCGATACCGTGGTCGGTCACGATGAAGTGCCCGCCGATGTCGTGACCATGAATTCCAGAGTGCATTGCCGCGAAGAAAGCAGCGGCAAGGACTATCACCTGACGTTGGTGTACCCCAAGGATGCCAACGCGGACGAAGGCAAGATCTCCATTCTGGCGCCTGTCGGTAGCGCACTGCTGGGCCTGAAGGTTGGCCAGCACATCGATTGGCCCGCTCCGGGCGGCAAAACCCTCAAGCTGACCCTGCTTGAAGTCGAATCGCAGCCAGCCAATGGCGGCCCCTTCCCGGAATAACTTGCCTCAGACCAGCTCGAGCGCGTCATTCAATGCGCGCTCCAGATCGGCCTTGTAGCGCAGGTACAAATTGCTTGAACTCTGACCATCACCGAGCAGACCCGACAGGTCCAGGTCGGTGATGTAGCAGCGATAGCGATCGGTTTCACGGCGCTGCTCGACGATTTCCCGGGCGACCACACTGAACAGTTGGTCGCCATGCTCCAGCTCTGAAAATTCCCGCTGATTGCAATACAACGTGACTTGCACCTTGCCCGGTGCGGCTTTGCCGACGATCGCCTGCACATCGTAGAACGGCTTGTTGACCGGAGTTTGCGGCGCGAGTCGGGCTTCGACCCGGCGCGCTCGTCCGGGACCCGACGGCAGCAGTTGGTAATACAACGTATCGAGGCTCAGTGGCTGGGCGGCGTCCATCGGCAGCAAGGCATCGCGCCGGTACTGGATCGATTGCAGGAAACGTTGCAACGGCACCAGCAGGCTTTGTTCGTCGTGATAGGGCAAACGCTGTTGCCACAAGGCATTGAACTCATCCAGCACGTACAGATCGGCCTGGTCATCGTGAGTCCGGTAGAACACCTGAATGCACTCGGGCTGACCCATGGGCAGAATCAGCGCCAGGTCCTGATCCTCCAGCGCCATTGGGTCCAGGTGCAGCGGGCTGTAGCTCGCCAGCTCTTCGCCGAGGTAGTCGAACAGCGCCGGGAGGGTGGCGAGGGCGACGTGATTGACCTGCCCCGGCACCAATTCCAGCACGTGATAATGCTGCTGGACCTGAATCAGGTAGCGATGATTGAGCTTGCTCAGCAGCAGGTTCTGCGCGGTGTCGATCACTTCCTCGACCCGTTGCGCAATGAACTGCGCGCGGTTGTGGCAGAAGCAACGCACCCGCAACTTGGGTTGCTGTGGGCCGTTCGGCAGGTTGTTGAGGTAATCGCGCAGGCAGTCGAGCAGGGCGTGAGGGCCATCGAAGCGATTGACCGAGACCTCGTTCCAGCTGTTGAGCGTGACCTGATCCAGGGTCAACACCAGGTTCTCGCGGACCCCGGCGTAACTCAGCGAGTCAGTGCGCTCGGTGGTCATGAGAATGTTCAGGTCGCGGTGATGCTTGAGCGGATCGACGCCGACGTTCACCAGAATCAGCACCTCGCTCGGCACACTGGCGCGCAGCAGCGGTTCTTCGGCGACCGTGGGCAGGGGCAGGGCGATGCTCTGTTGCAGGCTGCCGAGCAGGTTGAACAGTTCGAATTCGCTCAGGTCACTGTCGCCGGGATGCAACGCCAGACGCGTACTGCTATCGATCACGCCGTTGCGGTGGCACCAGGTCAGCAGTTCCAGCAATTGGCGGCTGCGCTTGATCGGTGCGAAATGCTCCCACTCGAGGGCGGTCAGGCTGCCGTTGTACAAGCCCCACTGGGTTTGCCCCGATTCTTTCTTGTCTGGCGCATGCACCAGCGTCAGGGTGTCCTCGGCCAAGTCCGGGGCGATGCCCGGATTGATGAACTCGACTTTGTCGGCCTTGCGCTCGAACGCTGCGTACAGGCGTCGGCCCAGCACGTTGAGGTCGCGCTTGTTGATCAGGCTGACGGTCTGTTCGCTGCGGGCGAACTCGGTCAGGAAGCGGTAGCTGTAATTCAGTTCGTTGACCAACGCCCGGCGTTCGGAACTGACCTGACGGACTTTCCATTGGCTACGGCTATCAAGCAGCGCCAGTTGACGCTGATCCCAGTGCCATTCGTGGGCCAGGCGTTCAAGCAACGAGCGCTGCCAACTCTGGGTGCGGCTGCCGCCGGTGAGTTTACGATTGACCTTCAGGTACAGCGCGCGCCGCACCAGCTCCAGGCGCTCCGATTCGCCACGGGCGGTGAGGTATTCCTCGATTCGCCTGTAAACCACGACGTACGGGTCCAGCTCATCGAGGTCGAGCTGGTTGGCGAACACCGCTTGCTTGAAGCGCAGGCTCAGGCATTGAACCTTGGGGTGTTCGCTGGCGTAGACCTCGGTCAGCAACAGCTTGAGCACCGACTTGTAGGGTGACTCGATCCCCTTGAACAACTGCCAGAGCCCGGCGCCGATGAATTCGCCGGGCGGGATGTACGCCAGATGCCCCAGGTCCAGGGTTTCGTCGGCACGGATGAAACGTTTGGACAGCAGTGTGTGGGTGTAGCGGTCGTACGCGGCCTCTTCGTACACCGGCACCAGCCACCAGATGGGCGTGCGGCCAGCCAGCCAGATTGCTGTGCGGTAGAACTCGTCCAGCAGCAGGTAATGCTGGGTGGTGCCGCAGTCTTCCGAACTGAGTTGATTGTCCCGCTCGCCGAGCACGAAGCGGGCCGGGTCGATCAGGAAAAAATGCGCCTCGGCACCCTGGCTCGCGGCCCAGGTTTCGAGCAACTGGCACTTTTTACGCAGCTCGTTGAGTTCGCTTTCGCTCAAGTCCGGTGCGTGACAGACCCACACGTCCATGTCGCTTTGATCGGCCTGCGCCAGGGTGCCGAGGCTGCCCATCAGGAACAGGCCGTGAATCGGTCGCGGTGGATTGCTGCCGTGGCGCGGCTTGTATGAAAACGAGCGGGTCAGGCGCTGGGCTTCGGCCAGGGCGTTGGCGTCAGGCTCGAAGTTCGACAGCCCGGCGGGGGTGCTTCCGGAAACGTAACCCGGCAACAGCGGATGATTGACGTGGAAAAACAGCGGCAGCAGGGTCAACACCCCTTGCTGACGGGTCGACAGCCCTTCCATGGCCCGCGCCATGCGGCCCTCGTTGAGCTTTAGAAAACGTGCGCGCAACTGACCGAGAACCTTGCGGTCGATTCCCTCGTCCAGATCGGGGCGGATTTCATGGGTGCGGGTCATGTCAGCTCAAACCGGCTCGCAGGGCTCGGACGTGGAGGATCTCAGGATGAGGGGCAGTTTAGCGCCTCGGCCCCGGGATATTCAGGCTGATTTTGTTTTTTTGGCGTCAGATTTCTATCGTTGGGCGACAGTTCGTATCGAAGAGTGCCCGCGGAAATCCCGTAGCGGGGGTTTCCGTGGGCGATACGGTGGGTCAGGCTGTTTCCTGGACGCTCAGAATGGTGAGAACGGTTTGCACACTTTGCGCGGCATCACGACCCAGGCTGGTCAGATAACCGCCATCGGGTTGGTCAATCAGTTCTTTTTCGAACAGGCGTTGAGCGGCAGCTATGGCTTTCGGGGCAGCGGTCTGATGAATTTTCAAACCTTCCTGGGAACTGTCCAGGTTGAAGAGTGCGAGGATTTCCAGTTCGGCAACCAACTCAGGGGTAAGCGACATAAGGACTCCAGACTTTCTAGGAATTGGACGACAGCGCCCCTAAGGTGATCCCACTCGCGCGGCATGTCCAGTGCTCACGACAGGGTTTTTTCTCTTCGGGAAGCATTCCCCGACAGCGGGGTGCGTACCAGTGTAGTCAGGGTCTGGGGGAAAGGCCTGGGGATTGTTTGTAGGAGCGAGGCTCGCCCGCGAAGAACGGTAACGCGGTGTTTCAGAGGGACCGCGGTGGAGCTTTCGCGGGCAAGCCTCGCTCCTACACTAAGCGGGGGATTACTTCTTTTCCGGCGGCAATTCCGGCAAGGCACGCAGTGCCGCTTCGTACCATTCGGTGTTGAACGCGCGGTCTTCTTCGAGGATCGCGTCGATTTCTACCGCTAAAACGTGAGCCATCAGGTTGAGGATTTCCTCACGCTCGTAACCCACCAGGGTCAACTTGTTGAAGGTCGCCTTGGCGGCTGGCGGGTTGTCGCTCTCGATCTGGTTTTCGATCGCTTCGATCAGGGTGTTTTCGGTGAATTCTTCTTCGTCGCTATCGATGTCGGTTGGCTCGCTCATGGCAGGCTCCTCAAGGTAAGGCGGGCAGTTTACCTGCATTCAGCGCTGTGATGCTGCTGGCGAGAAACCCCCGGGCGTTCTATAAACAGGCACTGCCAACCCCGCACGGCCTGGAGGCTTCGTGATGCTCAAGCTTTATGGATTTTCCGTCAGTAACTACTACAACATGGTGAAACTGGCGCTGCTGGAGAAAGGACTGCCGTTCGAGGAAGTGCCGTTTTATGCAGGCCAGAGCCCTGAGGCGCTGGCCATCAGCCCGCGTGGCAAGGTGCCGGTGCTGCGCGTCGAGCAAGGGTTTGTCAACGAAACCTCGGTGATTCTCGAATACATCGAGCAGAGCCAGAAAGGCACGCCGCTGCTGCCGATCGATCCCTTCGAGCGCGCACAGGTCCTGGCGCTGGCCAAGGAAATCGAGCTGTACATCGAGCTGCCGGCTCGTGCCTGTTATGGCGAAGCATTTTTCGGCTCGCCTTTACCCGACGCCATCAAGGACAAGACCAAAGCCGAGTTGCTGCTGGGTTTTGCCTCGCTTGAACGGCACGGCAAGTTTGCCCCTTATGTTGCAGGCGATAGCCTGAGCATTGCGGATTTGTACTTCCTGTACAGCGTGCCGCTGGCCTGTGCGGTGGGCCACAAGCTGTTTGGTGTTGACCTGTTGGCAGACATGCCAGCGGCCAAGGCATTGCTCGAGCGCCTGGAGCAGAACCCGAACGTGCAGCGGGTTGCGGCGGACAAGGATGCGGCGATGCCCGCGTTCCTGGCGATGGTGGCGTCCAAGAAATAAAGAAGTGGCGGCCATTGTGTGTCAGAAGATTCGCAATCTTTTGTCCCATATGGTCGTCGCCCTTGTCCGACGGGCCGTTCAGGCATTTGCGTCTTACGCGGTAATAACCGGGTTCTTTCACGGCCCCGGGTATTGGTTACTTTGAGCATCGATCGCTTCCGATCAGGAAACTTCCACGGTCAAGGAGACCCGATGATGCTCAAACTGTATGGCTTTGCGGCCAGCAATTATTTCAACATGGTCAAACTGGCACTCCTGGAGAAAGGCGTGCCGTTTGAAACGGTTCCGTTTCATGGATGCCAGAACCCGGACATCCTGGCGGTCAGCCCGCGCGGGAAAGTGCCGGTACTGGAAACCGAACAAGGGTTCTTGAGCGAAACGGACGCGATCCTCGATTTCATCGAAGAGACTCAACCGGGCATTTCTCTGCTGCCGCAAACGCCGTTTGAAAGGGCAGGCGTTCGAGCCTTGGCCAAGGAGATCGAGTTGTATATCGAACTGCCGGCGCGAGTCTGTTATGTCGAGGTGTTCTTTGGTGGCAGGCCGACCCCCGAGGCGCTGAAGGCCAAATCCGAGCGAGACCTGATCAAGGGATTTGCCGCCCTGAAACACCGGGCGCGGTTTGCACCGTACGTGGCGGGCGAACAGTTCACCCTGGCCGATTTGTACTTTCTTTACAGCGTCGATCTGGCTGTTGACGTCGGAAAGCGTTTGTTCAACGTCGATTTCCTCGACGACATGCCCGGCGCCAAAGCGTTGCTGGAGCGCCTGGCGGATAACCCGAATGTACAAAAAGTCGCCGCTGACCGGCTGGCCGAGGCGCCTGCCTTTTTGCAGCGGGTGGGAGCCGTTGGGCGCGCGACAGCCTGAGCATAAAAAAGCTCGATGGCCTTTCAGCCATCGAGCTCAGGTGTTACAGAGACCGTTTAACGGCTGGCGAGCAACGCCTGGCCGCGAGCCACCGCCTGCTTGACCTGCGCCGGAGCGGTCCCGCCGATGTGGTCACGGGCGTTCACCGAACCTTCGAGGGTCAGCACGGCGAACACGTCCTGATCGATCTGGTCGCTGAACTTGCGCAGCTCTTCCAGGCTCATTTCCGCCAGGTCTTTACCGCTTTCCACGCCGTACTTCACGGCATGGCCAACGATTTCGTGGCAGTCACGGAACGGCAGGCCACGACGCACCAGATAGTCGGCCAGGTCGGTGGCGGTGGAGAAACCGCGCAGCGCCGCTTCGCGCATCATTGCGTGCTTGGGTTTGATCGCCGGGATCATGTCGGCAAAGGCCCGCAGCGAGTCGCGCAGGGTGTCGGCGGCGTCGAACAGTGGTTCCTTGTCTTCCTGGTTGTCCTTGTTGTAGGCCAAAGGCTGGCCTTTCATCAGGGTCAGCAGGCCCATCAGTGCACCGAATACGCGGCCGGTCTTGCCGCGAACCAGCTCTGGCACGTCCGGGTTTTTCTTTTGCGGCATGATCGAGCTGCCGGTGCAGAAACGGTCCGGCAGATCGATGAACTGGAACTGGGCGCTGGTCCACAGCACCAGCTCTTCGGAGAACCGCGACAAGTGCATCATCGCGATGCTCGCGGCCGAGCAGAACTCGATGGCGAAGTCACGATCGGACACGTTGTCCAGCGAGTTGCCGCCCACGGCGTCGAAGCCCAGCAGTTGCGCGGTGTATTCGCGGTCGATCGGGTACGTGGTGCCCGCCAGCGCGGCACTGCCCAACGGCATGCGGTTGGTGCGCTTGCGGCAGTCGACCAGACGCTCGTAGTCGCGGCTGAGCATTTCGAACCAGGCCAGCATGTGGTGCCCGAAGGTCACCGGCTGCGCGGTTTGCAGGTGAGTGAAGCCCGGCATGATGCTGCCGGCTTCGCGCTCGGCCTGTTCCAGCAGGCCTTTTTGCAGGCGGGTGATTTCGCCCAGGATCAGGTCGATCTCGTCACGCAGCCACAGGCGAATGTCGGTGGCGACCTGGTCGTTACGGCTGCGGCCGGTGTGCAGCTTTTTACCGGTCACGCCGATGCGGTCGGTCAGACGCGCCTCGATGTTCATGTGCACGTCTTCGAGGTCGATGCGCCAGTCGAACTGGCCGGCCTCGATTTCACCCTGGATGGTCTTCAGGCCATCGGTGATGCTGTCGCGCTCGGCATCAGTCAGCACGCCGACCTTGGCCAGCATGGTGGCGTGGGCGATCGAGCCCATGATGTCGTGGCGATACAGGCGCTGGTCGAAAGTGACGGAGGCGGTGAAGCGGGCGACGAAGGCGTCGACGGGTTCACTGAAGCGGCCGCCCCAGGACTGATTGGTCTTGTCAGTGCTCATGAATTCGCTCGTATCGGCTGAAGAAAGATGGCGTTGAAAGCTGCGGCGGATAATAACAGGGTTGCCAATCCTGTCGCTGACACTGGTCGATACGTTTTTTTCTCATGCGTCGACCCATACTCAAGGCAGGCATTGTGGAAATTGCGCAACGATATTTTTCAATTGAGCAATAACGTGCCGGCAACCGTCTACAGTTGGACAGTAGGATCAGCGCACTTCCTGGCGCTGCAGCGGACGATAAGAAGAGGGGGTGTTCATATTGTGTATCAGCAAACCCTACGGCGATGCCTCGCCAACCGCCAATTGCCCGGCAAATAAAAATTTAGCAGTCGGACGGGCGGCACTTTTTGGCCCTCGCGCTAGTCTTAGCGTGGATCGCGGTGACAGACGTCACTTCACCTGTCTACGCTATCCTTGTGCGAGACTCACGCAGGAATCCAGCGCAATATGAATGTCCTGATCGTTGATGACGAACCCCTTGCCCGCGAGCGCCTGAGCCGAATGGTCGGCGAACTCGAGGGATACAGTGTCCTGGAGCCGAGCGCCACGAACGGCGAAGAAGCGTTGGCACTGATCGACAGCCACAAACCGGATATCGTGCTGCTCGATATCCGCATGCCGGGCCTCGATGGCCTGCAAGTGGCTGCACGATTGTGCGAACGCGAAACCCCGCCCGCCGTGGTGTTTTGCACAGGTCCCGATGAATTTGCCGTGGAAGCCTTACAGGCCAGCGCCGTAGGCTATCTGGTGAAACCTGTGCGTACAGAACAATTGCATGATGCGTTGAAAAAAGCCGAACGCCCCAATCGCGTCCAGCTCGCGGCTTTGACCCGTCCCGCCGCCGAAACCGGCAGCGGCCCGCGCAGCCATATCAGCGCCCGTACCCGTAAAGGTATTGAACTGATCCCGTTGGGGCAGGTGGTCTACTTCATTGCGGATCACAAATACGTGACCTTGCGCCATGAAGGCGGCGAAGTGCTGCTGGATGAGCCGCTCAAGGCCCTTGAAGATGAATTCGGCGACCGTTTCGTGCGGATCCACCGCAACGCCCTGGTCGCCCGCGAACGCATCGAACGCCTACAACGCACGCCACTGGGGCATTTTCAGCTGTTCCTCAAAGGCCTGAACGGTGACGCCCTGATCGTCAGCCGACGCCATGTGGCCGGTGTGCGCAAAATGATGCAACAGCTTTAATTCGCCACCCGCAGGCGAACTTCTCACCCGATTGCCGGACGTCCGGGGCCAGGGAGGCCAGGCAATTCCTGATTCAAGTCAAAGCGGATTTGGTTGAGCTGTTATTATCTGCCGTATCTATTCAGTACGGATTGATCCATGTCCTCTCGCGAAATCCGCATCGCCACCCGCAAAAGTGCTCTCGCCCTGTGGCAGGCCGAATACGTCAAAGCCCGTCTGGAAGAGGCCCATCCGGGGCTGCTCGTGACGTTGGTGCCCATGGTCAGTCGTGGCGACAAGCTGCTCGACTCGCCGCTGTCGAAAATCGGCGGCAAGGGCCTGTTCGTCAAAGAACTGGAAACCGCGCTGCTGGAAAATGAAGCCGACATCGCCGTGCATTCCATGAAAGACGTCCCGATGGACTTCCCGGAAGGCCTCGGTCTGTTCTGCATCTGCGAGCGAGAAGACCCGCGCGATGCCTTCGTCTCCAATACCTATGCCAGCCTGGACGAATTGCCGTCAGGCAGCATCGTCGGCACCTCCAGCCTGCGCCGTCAGGCTCAGTTGCTGACCCGTCGCCCGGACCTGGAAATCCGCTTCCTGCGCGGTAACGTCAACACGCGTCTGGCCAAGCTCGATGCCGGCGAGTACGACGCCATCATCCTCGCGGCGGCCGGCCTGATTCGACTGGGCTTCGAGGATCGCATCACCTCGGCGATCAGCGTCGATGACAGCCTGCCGGCCGGTGGCCAGGGTGCCGTGGGCATCGAATGTCGCTCCGCCGACCGCGAAATTCACGCCTTGCTCGCGCCGCTGCACCATCAGGACACCGCCACCCGTGTCACCGCCGAACGTGCCCTCAACAAACATCTGAATGGCGGTTGCCAGGTGCCGATCGCCTGCTACGCCGTGCTGGAAGGCGAGCAGATCTGGTTGCGTGGCCTGGTGGGCGATCCGAGCGGCGGTCTGCTGCTCAGCGCCGAAGCCCGTGCACCGCGCGCCGATGCCGAAGCACTGGGTGTGCGAGTGGCCGAAGACCTTCTGAGCCAGGGTGCCAACGACATTCTGAAAGCGGTCTACGGTGAGGCAGGTCACGAGTGACGGGCTGGCGCCTGCTGCTGACGCGTCCGGCGGATGAGTCGGCGGCGCTGAGCGCTGTGTTGGCCGAAGCGGGGATTTTCAGCAGCAGTTTGCCGCTTTTGGAAATTGAACCGATTCCGGCCTCTGCCACAATGCGCCTGGTGATTCAGGATCTGGATCGTTATTGCGCCGTGATTGTGGTCAGCAAGCCCGCCGCCAGAATCGCGGTGGATCTGGTCGACCAGTACTGGCCGCAAGCACCGCGCCTGAAGTGGTTCAGCGTAGGCGCGGCGACGGCGCAGATCCTTGATGAACACGGGTTGGACGTGAGTTTTCCGGCCGAGGGTGATGACAGCGAAGCCTTGCTGGAGCTTGCGTCGTTGCGCGAGGCTGTCGAGCAGCCTGATCCACGGGTGCTGATCCTGCGTGGGGAGGGGGGCCGCGAGTTGCTCGCAGAGCGTTTGCGCGAGCTTGGTGCTAGTGTCGAGTATCTGGAGTTGTATCGCCGCAAGCTTCCACAGTATCCGCCGGCAACACTGCCTGAGCGGATCAAGGCGGAACGCTTGAACGGGCTGGTGGTCAGCAGTGGACAGGGTTTTGAGCATCTGCATCAATTGGCCGGCGATGCCTGGCCACAGTTGGCGCAGTTGCCGTTGTTTGTACCAAGCCCCAGGGTCGCCGAGCTGGCACGTGCCGCCGGGGCCCAAACAGTTGTGGATTGTCGTGGCGCGAGTGCCACGGCTTTGCTGACGGTGTTACGGGAGCATCCCGAACCCGTTCTCTAATGCAAAGGATGGATACGTGAGCGAAACAGCCTTGCCTAAAGATGACTCCCGGCCATTGATCGATGCGCCGGTAGATGCACCGGTAGAAAGTGCGCCACCTGCTGCAGAGCAGCGCCGAGGCAATGGGCTGGCAATCGTCGCGCTGTTGCTGGGCGCCGCCGGTGTGGCGGTGGGCGGTTGGGGTGTCTGGCAGGTGCGTCACCTGCAAGCCAATACGCAGGAGCAGTTGAGTCAGGTGCAGGCGTTGAACGATCAGGCGCAAAGCCTGAAGCTCAACGAACAGCGCCTTAGCGCACGCCTTGAGCAAATGCCTGCCGCCGAAGAACTCGATGCCCGCAGCCGTCTGGTGATCCAGCTGCAAGGCGATCAGCAGCGCTTGAATCAACGCCTGGAAACCGTCCTCGGCGCCAGCCGCAAGGACTGGCGCCTGGCTGAGGCCGAACACTTGCTGCGCCTGGCCAGCCTGCGTCTTTCGGCGTTGCAGGACATCAACAGCGCTCAGGCCCTGGTGCAAGGCGCCGACGAAATTCTTCGCGAACAGAACGATCCAGGTTCCTTCGCCGCTCGCGAGCAAGTGGCGAAAACCCTGGTCGCCTTGCGCAGTACCGAACAGCCGGATCGCACCGGCCTGTTCCTGCGACTGGGTGCGCTGCGTGATCAGGTGGTCAGCCTCACCGAGCTGGCTCCTGAGTACAAGGACCGGGGCGATTCGCTGCTGGGTCTGACCGCCGATGGCGACGGCGCCAGTCGTTGGGCGCAGTGGTGGGATCAGATCTCGCGTTACATCCGTATCGATTTCAATGCCGATAAAAATGTCCGTCCGCTGCTGGCAGGGCAAAGCCTGAGTCAGGTGCGCCTGGCCTTGAGCCTGGCGCTGGAGCAGGCGCAGTGGGCAGCGCTCAATGGTCAGGCTGCGGTCTACACCCAGGCGCTGGCCGAGGCGCGGGACGTGCTCAAGGGTAATTTCAACCCGGACAACCCGCAGAGCAAAGTGATGCTCGAACAGGTTGGCGAACTGAGCAAGCAGCCGGTCACCGTGGTCACGCCGGACCTGACCGGCACGCTGAGCGCGGTTCAGGGCTATCTCGAGCGACGTAATGTCAACGCCGAGGACTCGATCAAACCCATGGCCAAACCTGCCGCAAGCACCGCGCAGGAGGCCACGCCATGAAACGCCTCTATGTGATCGTGTTTCTGGCCATTGCCGTTGCCGCCGCGTTGGGGCTGGCGATTGCCGAGCATTCCGGCTACGTGCTGATCGCCTACAAGAGCTTCCGTTTCGAATCGAGCCTGTGGGCCACCCTGGCGCTGGTGGCGGTGCTGTGGCTGGTGTTCTGGGGCATCAAGGCGTTGATCGAATTGGTGACGACCTCCAGTGGCGTGGTCAACCCATGGTCGCGGCGCAATCGCAGTCGTCGGGTGCAAGTGGCGATCGAGCACGGTCAGCTGGATTTGGCTGAGGGTCGCTGGGCCAGCGCGCAGCGTCATCTGCATCGTGCCGCCGAAGCCGAGCGCCAGCCGCTGCTTTACTACCTCGGCGCTGCCCGCGCGGCGAACGAACAAGGTCATTACGAAGAAAGCGACAACCTGCTGGAGCGCGCACTGGAGCGACAGCCTCAGGCCGAGTTGGCGATTGCCCTGAGTCATGCCCAATTGCAGACCGACCGTGGCGACACTGACGGCGCCCTGTCGACGTTGCAGGCGATGCATGAGCGTCACCCTCACAACGTACAGACCTTGCGCCAGTTGCAACGCTTGCATCAGCAGCGCGGCGACTGGTCAGCGGTGATTCGCCTGCTGCCGGAGCTGCGCAAGGACAAGGTCCTGCCGGCGGCCGAGCTGGCCGAACTTGAGCGCCGGGCCTGGGGCGAAAACCTGTCCCTGGCTGCGCGTCAGGAAGAAGACGGGACGGTGGGTTTGCAATCGCTCAACCGCGCCTGGCAACAACTCACCTCGGCTCAGCGCCAGGAACCGCAACTGGTATTGGCGTATGCCGAGCAACTTCGGCAACTGGGCGCGCAGGTTGAGGCCGAAGAGGTCCTGCGAACGGCGCTCAAGCGCAACTACGACAGCCATCTGGCACGCCTTTACGGGCTGGTTCGCGGCAGTGACTCTGCGCGTCAATTGCAGACCGCCGAGGGCTGGCTCAAGGATCATCCGGCTGACCCGAGCCTGTTGCTGACCCTTGGTCGTCTGTGTCTGCAAAACAGTTTGTGGGGCAAGGCCCGGGACTATCTGGAAAGCAGCCTGCGCGTGCAGCGCAAGCCGGAAGCCTGTGCCGAGCTGGCTCGGCTGCTGGCGCAACTGGGCGACACCGAGCGCAGCAACCAGCTGTTTCAGGAAGGCCTTGGTTTGCTGGACGAACGCTTGCTGGCCGCGCCGCTACCGGCGCCGGTTCATGCCTGATTGTGTGGCGAGGGGGGCAAGCTCCCTCGCCACGCAGTAGGTATTGCAGCGACGTTTTCTTACATTCGTAGAGCCTCGACGGCAAAGTCCTACAGAGGACTACACCTGATCCTCTCGCTTCTGTCGGGAATTCCCTACACCTCTGCTGAAGTGTCCTTGCTGGCTTGCCTTGAAAGGCTGCCGCGCTTTCCTCTACCGTAACCACTTGTCTCTACTGGTACGGAAAAGCCATGACGTTGGCCTGCTCACGCTCCTTGTTTTTCATGGTTTTCATTGCCGGCGCGCTGGCGTTGGGCGTTTCCTACTACCTGGAATATGCAGTCGGCCTCAAGCCCTGCGGGCTGTGCCTTTTACAGCGGATTTGCCTGGCGGTGCTCACGGGTGTCTGCCTGATGGCTTCGGTTCATGGCCCCGGTCGCTTCGGTTCGTTCCTGTACTGGCTGCTCGGTTTGCTGTGCAGTCTGGCGGGTACGGTGACGGCGTGGCGTCAGGTGTTGTTGCAAGGCGATCCGGTGCAACAGCTGTCAGCGTGCTCGCTCAGCCTGACGGACCCGTTCGCAAGCACCCCCTTGGTTTATGTGGTGCAGCAGATGTTCAAGGGCACGGCCGAATGCGCACAGATTTCCTGGACGCTGTTTGACCTGAGCCTGCCCGAGTGGAGTCTGCTCTTCTTCATCGCCATGACGATCCTGAGTGTTTACCAGTTGCTGCGCGTGGTCTGGATCGCTTGTCAGCGACCGCTCAGCGGCACGTCGTCGCACCGGGCGCTGGTCGGCGATTAAACACTTGTATGAACTTTATCTGCTGCGTACCTTGAAGCCACAGTCGCGCGGGCATAATCTGGCCCGCACGTGTCATTGGAATTATGTTGCTCGAATGACGCTCTGCCTGGCCGACTCTTGATCTTCAAGTGTGCGACAGGTGTAGAGCAGCATGACCCACAAGGGAAGAGAGACCGCCATGCTCGAAAGTTGTCAGAATGCTCAGGAACGCTGGGGTGGAGTGCATCTGCTGATCGATCGCTGGTTGCAGGAACGTCACGAACTGGTTCGGGCCTATGATGATCTCGGCGCCAAGCCTGAGGCGCTGGGTGAGAACCGCAAGCCATTGCAGGAATTCTGCGGCGTGCTGGTCGATTACGTGTCTGCCGGGCACTTCGAGATCTACGAACAGCTGACGGGGGAGGCCAAGGCTTTCAACGACAAGCGTGGTCTGGAACTCGCCGAGACCATCTACCCGCGCATCGACGTCATCACCGAGAAGCTGCTCGCGTTCAACGACCTGTGTGACGCAGGCAAATGCGTAGCAGAGAAATTCAAAGAGCTGGGTGGCTTGTTGCACGAACGCTTCGAACTGGAAGACTGCCTGATCGAAGTGCTGCACACTGCTCACAAGGAAGAGGATTCGGTTCAGGCCTGAACCCCTTCCTGCCACACCTCAAAACGGTGCGCTTTGCGCGCCGTTTTTCGTTTCCGCTGTTTAGCTGGTGGCGCCACGCAATTCGACTTCGAATACCAGCGGCGTGAACGGCTCGATCAAGTCGCCGGCACCGTCGGCGCCATAGGCCTGAGCCGATGGAATCACCAATCGCCACTTCGCACCGACCGGCATGTTTTGCAGCGCGCTGCGCCATCCGCTGATCACGCTGTCGAGACTGAACCATTGCGGTTGGGTGTTCTGATCGAACACGGTGCCGTCGGGAAGACGACCGACGTACAGCACCTGAACCTTGCCATTCGGACCGGCTTTCGCGCCGGTGCCGGGTGTCAGCTCCGTCAGCAATATTCCATCGGCCAGTTCGCGAACGCCGGGTCTGGTTTTTTCTTCGGCGAGAAATCGATGCTCTTTTTCGAGAGAGGCTTCGCTCTGTGGCGGGGTCGGCTGCAAGGCTGCCTGCGCTTCGTGCTCGGTCAGAATCTGTTCGATCTGCTCATCTTTCAGGGCCAGGGGTTTGCCTTGATAGGCTTGCTGCAAACCTTCGACCAGCGCCTGCAGTTGCAGGTCGGGAACCTCCAGGCGCAAGCGTTCGCCGAGGCTCGCGCCCAGGCTGTAAGCGAGATCGTGAGCTTCATTTTCCTTGGTTTTTTCGGCGGCTTGGGCGATGGAAAAAAACACGCACAGCGATAAAAAAAGGTAGCGCGACATGGGCACTCTCCGACCTGAGATGCGGCAGATTATGCCAGTGTGAATGCGTTCGACAGTGAACTTGTTTTGCGTAAGCGCAGAAGATTTTCGATCCGTTGCAACGCGACGCTTTCGATACTGTCAACATGCCCTAGCGGCGGTAGCAGCAGAGGTCTAGTATGAGCCGCACCCACGTCAGCCAGGAGGTAAACCATGTCGGCCACCAAGAAGCCTGTAAATACCCCGTTGCACTTACTCCAACAACTGTCGGGCAGCTTGCTCGAGCATTTGGAAACCGCTTGTTCCCAAGCCTTGGCTGATGCTGAAAAACTGCTCGCCAAACTGGAAAAACAGCGCGGAAAAGCACAAGAGAAATTGCACAAATCCCGCACCAAATTGCAGGACGCTGCGGCGGCCGGCAAAGCCAAGGCACAAGCCAAGGCGAAGGACGGCGTGCAGCAACTCGAAGACGTGCTCGATGCCCTCAAGGATCGTCAGTCCGACACCCGCGCCTACATTCTGCAACTCAAACGCGATGCCCAGGAAAGCCTGAAACTGGCCCAGGGCGTCGGTCGTGTTCAAGAGGCTGTCGCCAAGGCGTTGTCCTTGCGTGCGGCCAAGCCTGCTGCGGCCCCTGCGAAGAAAGCCGCTGCCAAACCGGCTGCTGCAAAAGCACCGGCCAAACCTGCCGCCAAGGCGCCTGTGAAAGCGGCGGCTAAACCTGCAGCTAAACCTGCGGCGAAAAAACCAGTCGCTGCCAGCGCTGCTAAACCGGCTGCAAAACCAGCCGCTAAAACTGCTGCTGCCAAACCTGCTGCCAAGCCAGCCGCTGCCAAAACAGCTGCCGCAAAACCGGCTGCAAAAACCACTGCTGCAAAACCGGCCGTAGCGAAAACTGCAGCGGCCAAACCCGCCGCAAAACCGGCAGTTAAAACGGCTGCAAAACCAGCCGCTAAAACTGCTGCTGCGAAGCCTGCTGCCAAGCCAGTCGCCGCTAAAACCGCTGCCAAGCCAGCGGCAAAACCAGTGGCTAAAACTGCTGCTGCGAAACCTGCTGCCAAACCGGCCGCTACCAGGACTGCTGCTGCAAAACCTGCGACTGCAAAACCTGCCGCCGCTGCCAAGCCAGCCACCGCGGCAAAACCTGCCGTAGCGAAACCAGCAGCCAAACCTGCCGCTGCCAAGCCGGCTGCAAAACCAGCTGCCAAGCCAGCAGCCAAACCAGCCGTGAAAAAACCGGCCGCTGTTGCCAAGCCGACCCCGGTAATTGCTGCCAAGCCAGCGACACCGGCGCCATCCGCTTCGGCCGCGCCTGCACCAGCAGCCTCCACCTCGACAGTCACCACGGCGCCAACGCCTGTCGCACCGTCGAGCACCAGCTCCACCCCAACCAGCGCTTCCTAAGTGCCGGTTGCCGCGACGCGCAGCTGATGCAGCGCGTCGCGGTCCAGGTGGGCGGCACCCGCCGCCACACCCTCCAGCCAGGCCGATAAATCGGTCGCCTCACACTGCGGCCAATTCAACGCCGCTCGCTCCAGCCGCATCAGCAAATGCCGCTCGGCTTCCAGCTCCAGCGTTTTTACTTGTTCGCGTAACGCATTCAGTTCGGCGTCCTCAGTCGCGACGACTTTCCATCGCATGCGCAAGGCGCGTAGCGGTTGAACAACATCCGCGTCCCAAGGCTGCGCCACGTTGCGAAGCTGCCGCAGTCGATGTTCGTTGCAGGCGATCCCGCGCTGGCCCAGCCACAACCCGCACAGCAACAGGCACACATTCACCCCCGCCGATTGCAGGGTCAGGCACGCGGCTTCAACGCCGGGACGGGCGTAAGTGCCAAGGGAAAAGCTCCACAGGTCAGAGGACATAGTGCTACTCGCGCCAGTTGCGAGCGAAGCTGGTAGACTCCGCCGCCATTATGATTCGACTTCAGAACCTGACTTTACAGCGTGGCCCGCAACGTCTGCTAGAAGACGCCGAGCTGACCCTGCACGCCGGCCACAAAGCCGGCCTCATCGGTGCCAACGGCGCCGGCAAATCGAGCCTGTTCGCCTTGATCCGGGGCGAACTGCACCCGGACTCGGGTGATTGCTTCCTGCCGGCCGACTGGCGCATCGCCCACATGCGCCAGGAGATCGAGACGCTCGAACGCCTGGCGGTCGACTACGTGCTCGATGGCGACCTGCGCCTGCGCGAGGTGCAACGTGACCTCGCCGCGGCCGAAGCCGCCCATGACGGCACCGCTCTGGCCCGCCTGCACTCGGAACTCGACAGCGCCGACGGTTACACCGCCGACGCTCGTGCCCGCAAGCTGCTGGCCGGGCTTGGGTTCACCAATGAGCAGATGGATCGCCAGGTCGGCGATTTCTCCGGTGGCTGGCGGATGCGCCTGAACCTGGCGCAGGCATTGATGTGCCCCTCGGACTTGCTGCTGCTCGACGAACCGACCAACCACTTGGACCTCGACGCCATCATCTGGCTCGAAGAATGGCTGAAAAGTTATCCCGGCACCTTGCTGCTGATTTCCCACGACCGGGATTTTCTCGACGCCGTGGTCGATCACGTGGCCCACGTCGACCAACGCAAGATCACCCTGTATCGCGGTGGTTACAGCGCTTTCGAACGTGCCCGCGCCGAACGTCTGGCCCAGCAACAGCAGGCCTACGAGAAGCAGCAGGCGCAACGTGCGCACATGGAAAGCTACATCGCCCGCTTCAAGGCCCAGGCCACCAAGGCCCGCCAGGCCCAGAGCCGGATCAAGGCGCTGGAGCGGATGGAAGAGTTGTCCGCCGCCCACGTCGATTCGCCGTTCGACTTCGTCTTCCGCGAGTCGACGAAGATTTCCAGCCCGCTGATCGATCTGTCCGATGCCCGTCTGGGCTACGGCGACAAAGCCGTGCTGGAGAAGGTCAAGCTGCAACTGACCCCCGGCGCGCGCATCGGTTTGCTCGGCCCCAACGGCGCCGGTAAATCGACCCTGATCAAAAACCTCGCCGGTGAGCTTTCGCCGCTGGCCGGTCGACTGACCCGTGGCGAGAACACCGTCGTCGGCTACTTCGCCCAGCATCAGCTCGATTCCCTCGACTCGAAGGCCAGCCCGTTGCTGCACTTGCAGCGTCTGGCGCCAACCGAGCGTGAACAGACGTTGCGCGACTTCCTCGGTGGTTTCGACTTCCGCGGCGCGCGCATCGACGAGCCCGTGCTGAACTTCTCCGGTGGCGAGAAGGCGCGTCTGGCCCTGGCGTTGATCGCCTGGGAACGGCCGAACCTGTTGCTGCTCGACGAACCGACCAACCACCTGGACCTGGAAATGCGCCTGGCGCTGACCATGGCTTTGCAGGAATTCAGCGGTGCGGTACTGGTGGTCTCCCACGATCGTCATTTGCTCAAAAGCACCACCGACAATTTCTATCTGGTGGCGGACGGCAAGGTCGAGGAGTTTGATGGCGACCTGGAAGACTACGCCCGTTGGCTGGTCGACTACCGTCAGCGCAACGCCCCGGTCAGCACCACGCCGGTCAATCCGGACAAGACTGACAAGAAGGCCCAGCGTCAGGCCGCCGCTGCGTTGCGTCAGCAACTGGCACCGCACAAGCGTGAGGCTGACAAGCTCGAAGCCGAGCTGGGCAAGCTCCACGAGAAGCTGGCGAAGATCGATACCAGCCTCGGCGACAGCGACATTTACGAGCCGGCGCGCAAGAACGACCTGCGTGATCTGCTGGCCGAGCAAGCCAAGCTGAAAGTGCGTGAAGCCGAACTGGAAGAAGCCTGGATGGAAGCCCTGGAATTGCTTGAAAGCATGCAGGCGGAGCTGGAGGCGCTGTCCTGATGGAGGCGTTCAGGCTGCCGCTGCCGGCGGTGTGGGTCGAGCCGATCTGGCTCGTCGTGCAAATCCTGCTGATTCTGTTGGCCGGTTACTTCACCCAGCGCTTTGTCGCGAAATGCCTGACACGCCTGGGCGAGCGCTACCCGTTTCCGCCGCAGTTGCTGATGCCGCTGCGGGGCGGCCTGCGCTGGCTGATCATGGGCAGTGCGCTGATTTTCGTGCTGGAACGCCTCGGGGTGTCGGCGACGGTGCTCTGGACCGCGTTGTCCGGCTTCGTCGCGGTCGCGGCGGTGGCGTTTTTCGCCATGTGGAGCGTGCTCTCCAATCTGCTCTGCGCGATCCTGATCTTCACCGTCGGCCCGTTTCGCCTCGGCGATGTGGTCGAGTTGGTGGACACCACTGACAAGCCTGGCGTCAAAGGTCGGGTGGTGGCGATCAATCTGCTTTACACCACGTTGATCGAAGCTGAAGAGCTTGGGACCGGCAGTGCGATGGTTCAGGTGCCTAACAGCCTGTTCTTCCAGCGCTCGGTTCGACGCTGGCGCGGTACGGATGTATTCCCTTCCAGCGGGTTTGAAAAGTAAGCCCTCAAAGCTGCAAACGCTGGTCGGTCGCCGCAATATCCTGCAAAAAAAACGATGGTCATCGGCCCAAAGCCGCATTAGCTTAGACATCTGTTTACGAGTCTGAGTCGAGGTGTGCGATGGAGCTTCAAACATGGCTGGCGTTTTTTGCCGCCTGCTGGGTGATCAGCCTGTCCCCCGGCGCCGGCGCCATTGCGTCGATGTCCAGCGGTCTGCAATACGGTTTCTGGCGCGGTTACTGGAATGCCCTGGGCCTGCAATTGGGCCTGGCGGTGCAGATCGCGATTGTCGGTGCCGGTGTCGGCGCGATCCTCACGGCGTCGGCCAGCGCTTTTTATGCGATCAAATGGTTCGGCGTGGCGTACCTGGTTTATCTCGCGATCAAGCAATGGCGCGCACTGCCCAGCGACATGAGCGATGACGCGGCGGTGCGTCAGATCGGCAAGCCGATGGCCCTGGTGTTCCGCGGTTTCCTGGTCAACATCAGCAACCCCAAGGCCCTGGTGTTCATGCTGGCGGTGTTGCCGCAGTTTATCGACCCGCATGCGCCATTACTGGTTCAATACCTGATCATCGGCGTAACCATGGTCTGCGTTGACCTGATCGTCATGGCCGGTTACACCGGGCTGGCGTCCAAAGTGCTGCGCATGTTGCGCACGCCCAAGCAGCAAAGACGCATGAACCGCACGTTTGCCGGGCTGTTCATTGGCGCTGCGGCGTTTATGGCGACGCTGCGCAAAGCGGCGGTGTAAAACCGCCAGGCACAAAAAAGGCGACCCTTGAGGTCGCCTTTTTCGTTCAAGGGATCAGCGCAAAATGACCGGCTCTGTATCCTCTGGCAGGTTATTGCTCAACGGCGCCTGCTCTTGCTGCTCATTCCCGCTGCCACCCAGTTGTTCGCTCAACTGACGAGCCACATCTTCCCCCAGGGACTTGGACACCTCACGTACCAACCGTGGGCGACTCTGTGAGATCTTCGCGTCCCGATGGTTCGTCAACTTGGTGTCCTGGCCTTCGCCCATCGCCGTGAAGGCCGAGGTGATTTCGAAGGTTTTGGTGTCGATCAGGCTGAAATCCGCCACCAGGGTCAGTGCCAGCACCGAGGAATAGCTGTTGGTGTTGGGTATCTCATTGACATCACTGTTGAAGTCTACGTCCGACAAGGTGCCGAACAGTACATAGTCGGCGCCCTCGAAGTTGCCGGCCTTGATCCGCTCGATCACGTCATAGATATCGACTTTGGATTCGGCGGTGTGCGGCTTGCCTTGCACCAGCTGGAACATTCCGGAGCGCAGCATCTGGCCCTTGATGTCGCCGGTGAATTTGCGCAGCTCGGTTTGCTCGATGTAACTGGTTTTGGATTCGAACGAGTCGTAGCTCGAAGAACCGCTGGAGCTGTACTCACCCTCGCGGTAATTGTCCTTGGACGAAACGGTGTGGATGTACTGCTCCACGCGCTCCTCGTATGCCAGGTCGGTTACTGCGACTTTCGGGGCCGCCTGCACGCTGAACGTGCAAGCCAGGGCCATCATCCCAATCCATGCGCGCATTGATTAATGCTCCGTAGTTTTTCGGATCTCTTTTTCGTCCATCCACTCGGCCAGACCGCTTTCAACGTCGATCAATTGCAGGCTGAATTTGTAGAAGACGTCCTTGTACTCGCTGCTGCGCTTGACGATCGAGCTGATCGAACCTTCAAGGCGGTATTTGGCGGCGATCATGTTGCCGATCTTGGACACGGTGGCTTTCTTGTACAGACCGCTCTGGTTTTGCAGCTGGATCTGATCAACCTGGTTCTGCATGTCGGCGTTGTCGCTGGAGAAGCGTGCCGTGCCCGATTTCATCAGTTGGGTCTTGATGGTGGTGGTGATTTCACGGGTGTCGATGTATTCGCTGGTCTTGTTCTTCACGTCGTAGACCTGGACCACCGGGCGTCCACGCAGAATGCCGGACTGGGCGAGAGAGCGGGTCATGGACTCGGCGATGATCTGCAGGTCGGTGGAGCTGAACTCGTTGGTGATGGTTTCCACAGCCTTGGTGTCGCCATAGCTGGTGTTCTTGCTGCCCAGGGTCGGTGGGTGGTTGCTGGCGCAACCACTGGCCAGGAGGGCGATAGCGGCAATAATCGAAAAGCGTACAAACATGGGAATGCTCTCTGAAGCTGAACGAATAGGGTGTTAAGGCGTATTGATTTCCAGGCGGAAATCCACGGCCTTGGGGGTGGGCGCTATGGCCTGAATGAAGCGGGTCTGCTCGCCGTACATCATCTGGCTCTTCCAGGTTTCTTCTTCGGCAACCGGGAAGCCATCAGGGTCGAGCCAGGCAAAGCGGTAGTAGAAGGTCTTGTTGTCGGAGCTGGTGTTGCTCAGCTGTGTATTGACCGTAATGAAGCCGTTTTCCCGGGCGACACGCATGGCGTCGACCTCAATGTCCCTTAGCTTGCCCAAGGCCACGACCTTGCTGGCGGCTGTTGTGGCGCAACCGGCCAACAAGGCCAGGATGACGACAGCGATGAGTTTGAAGCGCATGGGAAGACTCCGTAATTAAAGTTGTTTGAAGCTGGCCACGGCTGTCGGGCTGGCGCTCGGGGTCGCGTGAACGGCCAGGCCGCTGGCGAAGACCTGGTTGCCCACGGCGCGCAGGCTGATGACTTGATAGCGCTGGTCAACGGTGATCTTGAGCACTGTCGTTCCAACCGCGACCTGGTGCTCGCCTTTCTTCAGGCGCAGGCGCACGACATGGGTGTTGTCCGGCAGGGTGCGCCACGTACGGGTATCGGCACCTTCGAGCACGGTTGAACTGTAACCGACTGCCATGCCCGCCAACTGGCTGACTTGTTGGATCTTTTCCTGCGCCACGCCACGGGTAGCCGCACGAACAGTGGTGCGCACAATGATGCCAGGCATGTCGTCACGCAGTGCGCGGCGGGACATGGTGGTAATGCTGTTGAGTTGCGTCAGGGTGAGTTGCTGACCGTCCACGCCAATCTGGGTGAGCGGGGCGGTGGAGGTATCTGGCTTGATGACCGGGAAGGACAGCGGAGCGATCACCACGCCGTTGCTGATCGGCAGAGTCAGTGGCAAGCGGATCGAGCCCCGGGCCGGCGCCAGCCCGCTTTGCACGACGATCAGGATGTCGCTGTCTTCGTCCTCGGCACTTTTCTGGTCCAGATCCTTCAATGCCTGCTCCAGCAGCGGAGTGTTCGGGCGCAGTTCGGCTGCTGTGCGGTAACCCGGTGCGGCCAGGCCTTTTTCGCCCAGGGCTTCGTAGACGAAGCCGGCCAGGTAATGGCTGAAGGCACTCTGGTAGCTGTTTTTCAGCCCAACCACTTCAGGTGCGTCGAGGCTGGCGACGGGATAGCCATACAAGTCTTTTAACTCGGTCTTGATGCCTACCTTATCGGCTTCCTCTTCGCTCTTGAGGTATTCCTTGTCGCGCAGGTCGGCGATCACCGCTTCACGTTCGTGGGTTTTCTTGATCGCGATACGTGCGCCGTCGAAGTCGTTGACGGCCAGCAGATTCAGGGCCATTTGCGTGGTCAGCATGACTTTTTCGTAGTCGTAGCCTTCGTAGCGGCGGACCTTGTCGTTCACTAGGAAGCTGCCGAACTGAGCGAGGTACTTGCCAGCATCGAGTTTGACCGACTCTTCCCATTGACCGACCACGACATCGGCGCTGTTCCAGGCGTTCTGGCTGCCGGACAGATCGCCCTTGGCGCGCAGCAGTTCACCCTTCTCGAAGTAGTAGAGGAGGTCCTTGTCTGCACCGAAGTTGTTCTTTTCCAGCAGGGTCAGCGCCGCATCGATATTGCCGGAAGCCAGCTGCATGTTGGTTTGTGCGAGCTCCGAGTCGTAGTTGCGAAACACCGAACAGCCGGAGAGGAGCGTGACAGCGCTGACCGCAATCACTGCAAGGGCGCGGGAGGCCATAGGTACTTCTTCCGTGAATGGTGATCAGCCGCGCTTGCTGGTCGGGCTTTTTGGACCTATCGGCGCAGACGGGCGTCCTGCCAATTCCTCATAAGCAGAGGAGCTTTGAGTGCCATATCGATCAATTGAAGGCTCGTCATTATAGACAGGGAAGGTGGCGCAGTAATGGCTTTTTGATTGCTGCTAAACATAAAGATGCCATCATCTGGCAAAAACACCATTCGAGGTCTGCGACGGCGTTTCAGACAACAAAGCTTGAGCGAAACTCATTCGAAGTGAACAATGTGTTACTTCGTATTTCCAATTGAGATTCATTCATGACTGCCCCGTCCCGTTTCTTGGCCTGGCTGGTATTGCCGCTGTTTGCCTTGTGCAGTTCCAATCTGCTGGCCGACACCGTAGAAGGTGCGCCGCAAGCGCTGCATTTGCTTGATTACATCGGCGCCGATTACCCGGAGTCGGTCGAGGCCGGCAAAGTCATCAATGAGTCTGAATACCGCGAGCAGCTGGAATTCAGCAAGGTCCTGCAAGGCCTGATCGCCGGCCTGCCGGCCAAGCCGGAAAAAGCGGTGCTGGAGCAGGGTGTCAGCACACTGCGCAAATCCATTGCTGCGCGGCAGGACGGCTCGGACGTTTCCCGTCAGGCACGGCAGCTCGGTGCGAAGCTGGCGGTGGCCTATGAGGTCAGTCAGGCGCCAATCATTACACCGGATCCAGCCCGTGGTGCGTCGATGTACACCCAGCATTGCTCGGTCTGTCATGGCGATGCGGGGGCCGGTGATGGCCCAGCCGGTGTCGGCCTGACGCCGCCGCCAGCCAATCTGCGCGATGCCGCGCGGTTGGATCGCCTGAGCCTGTACGCGATCTACAACACCTTGGGGATGGGTGTCGAAGGCACTGACATGCCGGCCTTCGCCGACCAGCTGGACGATCGTCAGTGCTGGGACCTGGCGACCTACATCGCCGGTTTCAGTGCCGATCCGGCCGCAGCCGCATCTGAAAAGACCTACAACATCGCCGACCTGGCCCGTCAGACCCCAGCCGAAGTGCTGGCTGCCGAAGGCCCGCAAGCGGCAGCGACTTTCCGTGCGCAGCGTGCGCAACCGCCGCAGGTCAAGCGTGGCCCGGCGCAGTTGCTCGACTACACCGCTGCAACGCTGGACAAAAGTATCGCGGCCTATCGTGCCGGCGATCACGACCAAGCCTATGACCTGTCGGTGGCGGCGTACCTGGAAGGTTTCGAACTGGTCGAAAGCTCGCTGGACAACGTCGACGCCAACGTGCGCAAGGACACCGAAAAATCGCTGATGGCGTACCGTCAGTCTTTGCAGGACGGTTTGCCGGTGGCCCAGGCCCAAGAGCGTCTGGAGGCGGCCAAAGCCAAGTTGAAAGAGTCTGCCGGCCTGTTGGGCAGTGATGGCCTGAGTTGGTCCTTGAGTTACATCTCCGGACTGCTGATTCTGCTGCGCGAAGGTCTGGAAGCGATTTTGGTGCTGGCGGCGATCCTTGCCTTCCTGCGCAACACCGGCCAGCAATCGGCGGTGCGCAGCGTCAACGTTGGTTGGGGCCTGGCGTTGCTGGCCGGTCTGGCGACCTGGGCACTGGCGGCGTACGTGATTGATGTCAGCGGCTCGCAGCGTGAATTGCTGGAAGGTGCGACGGCGTTGTTCGCCGCGGTCATGGTGCTCTGGCTCGGCGTGTGGATGCACGACCGTCGCCACGCGGCGGCCTGGCAGGATTACATCAAGAGCAGCCTGGTGGGCGGCGGTGGCCGTTTCGGTTTTGCGACACTGGCGTTTTTCTCGGTGTACCGCGAAC
>NZ_JAGYFX010000040.1:0-55775 GCF_019946615.1 Pseudomonas sp. BF-R-01 | reverse complement strand
CACCCACCGCAAATGGCAAAAAACACCACCCCCCTTGAGCACTTTCGACCTATCCCAACCAAACCACCGCCCCTAGACTCTTGCCCCCAATAACAGCGCCAAACGCGCACAAGAACGAACCAGGGAAACCCACATGAACCCATCCGACATTTTCGTTATCAGCGCCGTCCGTTCCGCCATCGGCAGCTTCGGCGGCTCGCTCAAGGACGTGCCACCGATTCAACTGGCCACCGACGTCTGCCGCGCCGCCATCGAGCGCTCGGGGCTGGCGCCTGAACACATCGGCCATGCGGTGATGGGCCATGTGATCCCGACCGAAGCCCGCGACGCCTACATCTCCCGGGCGGTGGCGATGAATGCCGGCCTGCCGAAAGAGACACCCGCCTTCAACGTCAACCGCCTCTGCGGTTCCGGTTTGCAGGCAATCGTCAGTGCCGCGCAAAGCCTGATGCTCGGTGATGCGGGTGCGGCGCTGGCCGGTGGCGTCGAGTCCATGAGCCGTGGCGCGTATCTGCTGCCGCAAGCGCGTTGGGGCGCACGCATGGGCGACATGCAGGCCATCGACTACATGCTCGGCGTGCTGCAAGACCCGTTTGCCGGTTTCCACATGGGCATCACCGCGGAAAACATCGCCGAGCGCTACGGCATCACGCGTCAGGCCCAGGATGAACTGGCCATGCTCAGCCAGCAGCGCGCCGCGCGGGCAATCGCCGAAGGCCGCTTCAACAGTCAGATCGTGCCAATCGAAGTGGCATCGCGCAAAGGCACCGTGACCTTTGCGACCGACGAACACGTGCGTGCCGAGGTCAATGCCGAGCAACTGGCCAAGATGAAACCGGCCTTCAAAAAGGACGGTAGCGTCACCGCCGGCAACGCCTCGGGCCTGAATGACGGCGCCGGTGCGTTGATCATGGCCACCGGTGAAATGGTGCGCGCCCAAGGCCTCAAACCAATGGCACGACTGGTCGGCTATGCCCACGCCGGTGTCGAGCCGGAACTGATGGGGCTCGGCCCGATTCCCGCCACCCGTCTGGTACTCAAGCGTGCCGGCCTGACCGTCGCCGACCTGGATGTCATCGAGTCGAACGAGGCCTTCGCCGCGCAAGCCTGTGCCGTGGCGCAGGAACTGGGCTTCGACCCGGAGAAGGTCAACCCTAACGGTTCGGGCATCTCACTGGGCCATCCAGTGGGCGCCACCGGCGCGATCATCGCGACCAAGGCCATTCACGAACTGCACCGCGTCCAGGGCCGTTATGCACTGGCGACCATGTGCATCGGCGGCGGCCAGGGCATCGCCGTGCTGTTCGAACGCGTCTGATACGTCCACCCTGCCCCCGTTCAACGGGGGCAGCCGAACAAACTATTGCTCGAAGGTTTGACTGATGACCTAACCTCATAGGCTGAATGACTAACAACAGAGTCAGGCACTCCTATGCGTCATGCACTGAAAGCCATGATTTTCGTCGCTTTCACGCTTTTCGGGGCGGGCCCCGGAATGCTGTTGGCGGCAGACCCTGCGGACATTTCAATGCCCAGGGCGGTTGCCGCGCCCCCCAGCGTTTCCCCAAGCGACCTCCAGGCGTTGCAACTTCGGCTGGACGCCCTCAAACAACAGATCTCGCTGGTAGATAACTACAGCCAGCTGGAGGCCCCGCAGGACCTCGTCCAGATGTTCATGCTGGATGTCGATCGCCTCTCGACCTCGCTGCTTCCCCTGCAGACTCAACTGCGCGCGCAACTGGGTGTGCTGGGGCCTGTCCCGCGCGATGACGCCGCGGCCGAGCAGCCCGATATCACCGCGCAAAGGGTCGCGCTCACCGAGCAAAAAAACAAAGTCGACGCCACCCTGAAAACCCTGGCCACCCTGAAAACGAGTGCCACCGACCTCATCACCCAGATTGCCGGCATCCGTCGCAACATGCTGGAAAGCGAACTGACCCTGAGCACCCGAAGCGTCCTGAACCCAGAGTTCTGGTCACCGATCCTGAGCCCCTCGATGGATGATCGACAGCGCTTCGCATCGTTCCTCGGTCAGGCAAGTGAGGTCGTCAAACTGGCCTGGCAACCGGGCCAACGCCTCTACACCAGCGTACTGTTGCTGCTGGCCCTGCTTATCTGGACGCTGGGCCGTCGTCTCGCAGAACGAGGGCTGACGTGGCTTTGCATTCACCGGATGCCAGAAGGACGCCTGCGCCGCAGTTCCCTGGCGCTGGCTTCCGTATTGGCCACGGTGCTGACGGTCGGCCTGTCCCTGCAACTGCTGTTTTATGTCTTCACACGCCAGGCTCCGCTGACGCCGACACTGTCGACGTTTTCCCAGGAATTCGAAAAAGTCGCCTACACCTGCGTGTTGATCACCGCGTTGAGCCGCGCCCTGTTGTCCACGAAACACCCGTCGTGGCGGCTGCCGGCGCTTGCCGATCAGGTGGCGCTGTCACTCAAGCCTTATCCGCGGGTTCTGGCGGGCGTGCTGCTGGTTCTGGTGACGATGATCCAAATTACCAACGCAACCGGCATGAGCAGCGGCATCGTGATCGCCGGTCGAGGGGTCGTCGCACTGGTTGTTACGTGCGTTCTGGTGGATTTATTGTGGCGCACCGGCAAGGTCCGCAGAGCCGTCGTGGCGTCTGGCGAAGCCTATGAAGCCGGCAGGACGTTCGCGGGCGTGCTTTACACCCTCGCCAGTCTTGCGATGGTGATCTGCCTGGTATCCCTCCTGACCGGTTACGTGTCCCTGGCCAGGTTCGTCACCTATGAACTGGTCTGGGGCTTTCTCATCCTCTCCGGTTTCTATTTGCTGATGCAGTGCTTCAAAGATGCCTGCGAATACTTTTTTTCAATCAAAAGTCCCAGCGGCAAAGCGCTCAAGCAGTTGCTCGGCATTGAAGACCGGCGCCTGGAGCAGATCTCGATCGTTCTTTCAGGGGTCGGGCGGGCCGGACTCTTGCTGCTGGCGCTGGTCACCCTGTTCGTCGGCGGGGTCGGCACGACGCTCGGGCAACTGCTCACCAACGTCTTTTCCATTCTCGGCGGCGCCGGGCTGCGCAAACTGAACATCATCCCCGGGCACTTGCTCAATGCCGCACTGGCCTTGCTGATCGGCATCTACCTGATTCGCACGCTGGGCCGCTGGCTGGACAAGGAGCTCCTGCCGAAAACCGAGATGGACCCTGGCATGCGCGCTTCGCTGACCACGCTGTTTGCCAACATCGGCTATGCGTTGGTCATTCTGCTGACGCTGTCATCGTTGGGCGTGCAGTGGACCAACCTGGCCTGGATCGTCAGCGCATTGTCGGTGGGGATTGGTTTTGGCTTGCAGGAGATCGTCAAGAATTTCGTCTCAGGCCTGATCCTGCTGACCGAGCGCCCGGTGAAAGTCGGCGACCTGATCAGCATCAGCGGGGTCGAGGGCGACATCCGCCGGATCAACGTGCGGGCCACCGAAATCCAGCTCAGTGACCGCTCGATCGTCATCGTGCCCAATTCGCAGCTGATCTCGCAAAACCTGCGCAACGTAACCCTGGGCGGCAGCGCCCAAGGGGTGGCGTCACTCGAACTGACCTTCCCCCTGGACATCGACCCCGAACAGGTGAAAGACCTGCTCTACAACACCTACCGCGAGCACGAGACCATTCTCGACAAACCGGCGCCGATGGTGCGCTTCAGCAAACTGACCCCCGAGGGCATCACGCTGACGGTCACTGGCTATGTCGGCAGCCCGAGAATCGTCGGCGTGACCAAGAGCGACCTGCTGTTTGAAATCCTCAAGCGCCTGAGTGACGCCGGTATCGAGCTGGCGAAGCCGGCACCCACAGTGTGAATCAGTGGGCGATGCACACTGATTTCAGCTCGGTGTAGGCCTCGATCACCGCACGCCCGAACTCGCGCCCCATGCCGGATTGCTTGACGCCACCAAACGGCATGGCCGGGTCGAGCAGCACGTGGGCGTTGACCCACACGGTGCCGGCCTCGATGCGCGGCACCAGGTTCATCGCTTTGCCGAGGTCATTGGTCCACAGGCTCGCGGCCAGGCCGTAGCGGTTGTCGTTGGCCAGGGCGATCACAGCGTCTTCATCGTCAAACGGCATCACCCCCAGCACTGGGCCGAACACCTCTTCGCGGGCCACCGCCATGCTGTGATCGATGTCGGCCAGAATGGTCGGCTGCACATAGAAGCCCTCGCCTTCCACCAACTCGCCCCCGGACACCACCCGTGCGCCTTCGCGACGCGCCAGCTCGATGTGCTTGAGCACGCTTTGCTGCTGCTTGCGCGAGACCAGCGGGTTGATCGCCGCTTCGCCGTTCATGCCTGCGCCGATGGGCATCGCCGATACGGCGGCGGCGAGTGCTTCAACGAATTGATCGTGGATCGAGCGATGCACGTAGAAGCGCGAAGCTGCCGCACACACCTGGCCGTTGTTCAGCAGACCGCCGAGGATTGCGCCCTGGACGGCTTTTTCGATGTCGGCATCGGCCAACACGATCATCGGGTTTTTGCCACCCAGCTCCAGCGAGAACCGCGTCATGTTTTCCATGCACGCCACACCGACGCTTTTGCCCACCGCCGTGGAACCGGTGAAGGACACTTTGCTCACCAGTGGATGCGCCGTCAGCACACCGCCGACATTGGCACCGCCACCGGTGACGACGTTGAACACGCCCGCCGGAATGCCCGCTTCCAGCGCCAGTTCAGCCAGGCGCATGGCGGTCAGCGGCGTTTCCATCGCCGGTTTGATGATCACCGTGCAACCGGTGGCCAGCGCCGGCATCAGCTTCCACGCCGCGATCAGCAGCGGGAAGTTCCACGGCACGATCCCGACCACCACGCCCACCGGCTCACGCTTGGTGAACGCGGTGAATTTCGCCCCCGGCGGCAGCGGAATCGACACGTCAAAGGTCTGCCCTTCGATCTTGGTCGCCCAGCCGGACATGTAGCGCATGAACTCCACGGTGGCGTTCAGGTCCAGTGCGCGCGCCATGTTGATCGACTTGCCCTGGCTCAGGGTTTCCAGCTGCGCCAGCTCTTCGGCATGCGCTTCTACCAGCGCAGTGAAGTTCAGCAAGATGCGTTCGCGGTCCGCCGGGCGCAGGCCCGACCATACGCCGGACTTGAAGGCTTTATGCGACGACTGCACGGCTTGCTCGACCACGTCCAGCGGCGCGTCGAGGGTTTCGCACAGGGTTTTTCCGGTGGCCGGGTTGACCACGGCAATGCGCGGCCCTTCGGCGAACACCCATTGGCCATCGATAAAGCAGCCGTGGCGGCGGTCAAGAAATGCAGCAACCTGCGGCAGGATTTCAACGTTGCTCATAAATCACCTTTGGTTCAGACGTGTTGTTCAGCCGGATAACGGGCTGATTACTGTTGTTCTTTGAGGAAACACACGACCGCCTGGCGATCGTCCGCGGAGGCCAGGCCCATGTAGGGCATGTAGGTCCCCGGCACGAAGGCCTGGGGTTGGGTGATGAGTTGCGCGATGTTCTCGGCCTGCCAGTTGATGTCTTTGCTGCGCATGGCCTGGGAATAGTTGAAGCCTTCCAGCGAGCCGGATTTGCGCCCGACCACACCCGCCAGGTTCGGCCCCATCATTCCCGTCATGCCCTTGGTCACCGAGTGGCAGACCGCGCATTCATTGGCGAAGACCTGGGCGCCATGCCCTTGGTCGGGCGCGCAGTCAGCGGCCAGCGCGGTGTGCGCGAGGGTGAGTGAGAGCAGGCCGATGAGGGGCAATCGCAGCGAGGTGAACATAGGAAAACGACCTTGAAAATCCGCGCTCATCCATTGAGCGGCAACACGGGAGCGCCGACGCAGCGGTGCATCGACAGGGTTGAGAGGGATTGTCGATGGTCAGTGATGCGCAGGTTTTGCCCTGCGTGCCAGTCGTATTGGCGAGGCTGCCAAACCGGGCATTTTGGCAAGCACAGCCAACTCTTTGGCAACCACACAAAAGGCCGGAAAAGTTCCGCGCCTTAGTATCGAAAAAGACCGCAAACCTGCGCTCAAGAACAAGAACGGATGCCACACATGCTCAAGTCCCCCTTGCTGCGTCTCTCTACACTTGCCCTGATGATCAGCGCCGGCCATGCCGGCGCGTACGAACTCTACGCCGATGACGACAGTCACCTGAACGCCACGCTGGAAGCGGTCTTCGGCATCTTCCACAGCCAGGAAAACTACGCGCTGTCCGGTCGCCTCGACCCGGGTTCTTCGTCGTGGCGCGAGGGCTACATCAAATATGGCCTGAGCTTCGACAAGGGCCTGGCCGGTGTCGGCACCGCGTATGGCGCGGCGAACCTGCTCAGCTCCGGAACCTGGGGCGACGGCGATGCCGCAGGCTTCAGCGACGGTTCGGAACGCACCACCAAATTCGAAGACGCCTACCTCGGCTGGCGTTCAGGCAAGCTGTTCGACGTGCTCGGCGAGGACGGCGTCGACCTGTCCTTCGGTCGCCAGAACATCGTGGTCGGTGATGGTTTCCTGATTAATGGCGACGCGCTCAACTTGGGCAAAGGTCTGGCCGACGGTGAGTTCAACCGCGGAGGCGCGTACTGGCTGGCGGCGCGCAAAGCCTTTGACGAGACTGCCGTGCTGCGCCTGGGAGGCAAGGAAGGCTGGCGTGGCGACCTGATGTGGTTGAAGTCCGATAACCGCGCACAAGCGAAAACCGAAATGTACGTCGGCACGCTTGAGCATGTCGCCGAAGCAGGCACAGTCGGTTTGACCTACATCGACACCACCGATGTCGACGAAGAATTCGCCTCCCCTTCGCAGCTTGAACGCGACGGCATGAAAACCTACAGCCTGCGCGCAGCCGGCAATGCCGGGGTGCAAAACCTGTTCCTCTCCGGCGAATACGCCAAGCAGGACAAACCCCACACCAGCACCGAAGACGCCTGGTACCTGGAAGCCGGCTGGACCTTCGCCGACGTGGCCTGGACGCCAAATGCCAGCTACCGCTACAGCCGTTTCTCGGAAGGTTATGACACGCTGTTCTATGGCTTCAGCCGTGGCTTCGGCACCTGGTTCCAGGGTGAAGTCGCCGGTAACTACGCCGGCCCGTTCAACACCAACTCGCGTATCCAGCAAGTCAAGTTCACCGTCTCGCCGCTGGAGAACCTGACGGTCGGTGCGATGTATTTCAACTTCGACACCATCGACCGCAACCTCGGCAATACCGATGGCCACGAAGTCGATCTGTATGCCGAATGGCACGTCAACGAGCACCTGACGGTGATGCCGCTGATCGGCCTCTATCAGCCGGACAAAAGCGCCGACGAAGGTGGCACGCAGCTGGGCAGCAACGACAAGAACCTCTACAGCCAGGTGATTTTCGCCACCACGTTCTAAGTTTTGTCCGACGCAATTCCTGTGGTAGCGGGCGAACCCCTGTGGGAGTGAGACCGGCTTGCCGGCGATGGCGGTGTATCAGGCAACACTAATGTCGACTGACACTCCGCCATCGCGAGCAGGCTCGCTCCCACGGGGCTTCGCGGGTTCCAACAAAATTGCGCGGCATTGCCCTTCAACGGAAACGGAGTTTCCAATGCACAAAAAATTCCTGACGATTCAGAGCAAGATCGCCCTGCTCGCCGGCCTCTGCCTGCTGCTGGTGGTGGGTTTGCTGATGGGGTTGTCGCTGTATCAAACCCATCGGAGCAGCCAGCAAGTGGCCGAGGCCAGCAGCGAAATGCTCGCCAACGCCGCCAAGGAACACATGCAGGCGCTGGGCAAAGTGCAAGCGATGCAGGTGCAACGCACCTTCATGCAGACGCACGAATATGGCCAAGGGTTGTCGCGCTATCTGCTCTACCTGAGGCAGTTGCAACATCAGGGCAACCTTACCCGTCCACAACTGCGCCAGGAGCTGAGCACCCAGCTACACCAGGCCCTGATCGACAAGCCCGACCTGCTCGGGCTTTATGTCATTTTCGAACCCGATGCCCTGGACGGCGCCGACGCCGGCTTCGTCGATCAGGCGGCCATGGGCAGCAACGAAACCGGGCGCTTTTCGCTGTATTGGGTGCAAAGCAAACCCGGCGAACTGCAAGCGGTGATCGGCGACGAAGCGCTGCTCGCCAACACCTCGCCCGGCCCCAGCGGCGCGCCCTACAACGCCTTCTACACCTGTGCCCGTGACACCCGCAAAGCCTGCGTTCTGGAGCCATATTTCGACGAGGCCTCCGGCAGCCGCAAACTGGTGACCAGCATCGCGTTCCCGCTGCTGGACCATGACAAGGTCATCGCCGTGGTCGGCCTCGACATCAACCTCGCCGCCCTGCAACAGAACAGCGAAGCCAGCGCGCTCCAACTGTTCGACGGCAACGGGCAGATCAGCATCGTCAGCCCGCGCGGGGTGATTTCCGCCAACAGCCAGGACCTCAGTCGCCTCGGGCAACCGCTGGACAACGCCGAGGTGATGGACACCTTGCGTCAGGGCCAGCCGAAAGTGTTCGTCGATCAACAGCAGATCAAAGTGCTTGAGCCGCTGGCACCGATTGCCGGTGCGGCGCAGTGGGGCGTGCTGGTCGGTGTGCCGCAGAACGTGCTGCTCGCCCCGGTCACCACGCTGCAACAGGAACTCGATGCGCAAGCCGTGCGAAGCACCGCGCTTGAGCTGTTGCTGGGCGGCGGCTCGGCGCTGCTTGGCCTGGTGTTGATCTGGTACGCGGCGTATCGCATCACCCGGCCGCTGCAACTGCTGACGCGAGTCATGGAGGATATATCCCTGGGCGAAGGCGATCTGACCCGACGCCTGGCCGTGCAATCAAGGGATGAAATCGGCCAACTGGCGACGGCGTTCAACCGCTTTGTCGAACGTATCCACCATTCCATTCGCGAGGTGTCTTCGGCGGCGCTCGGCGTCAACGAAGGCGCCAAGCGTGTGCTGCTGGCGTCCAACGCATCGCTGAGCAATTTCGATGAACAATCGACCCGCACCAACAGCGTTGCCGCCGCGATCAACGAACTGGGCGCCGCCGCCCAGGAAATTGCGAACAACGCCTCCGATGCCTCGCAGCAAGCCTCTGCCGCGCGCCAACAGGCCGAAGACGGGCGTCAGGTGGTCGAGCGCACGATTGCGGTGATGAACGAACTGTCCGGCAAAATCAGCGCGTCGTGCGTCAACATCGAAGCGCTGAACAGCAAAACCGTGAACATCGGGCAAATCCTCGAAGTGATCAAAGGCATCTCCCAGCAGACCAACCTCCTCGCCCTCAACGCCGCCATCGAAGCGGCACGGGCGGGTGAAGCGGGCCGCGGCTTTGCCGTGGTCGCCGACGAAGTGCGCAGCCTGGCCGGACGCACACAGACCTCAGCGGCAGAGATTCAGCAGATGATTGAAGCACTGCAAATCGGTGCGCGTGAGTCGGTGACAACCATGACCGAGAGCCAGCAGCACAGCGAGGAAAGCGTCAGCATCGCCAACCTCGCCGGCACGCGGCTGGGCAGCGTGACGCAACGCATTGGCGAGATCGACAACGTCAACCAATCGGTCGCCGCAGCCACTGAAGAGCAGACCTCGGTGGTCGAGGCGTTGAACGTGGACATCACCGAGATCAACACGCTGAACCAGCAAGGAGTGGAGAACCTGCAATCGACGTTGCAGGCATGTACCGAGCTGGAACGCGAGGCTGGGCGGCTGAATCAGTTGGTCGGGAGTTTTCGCATCTGAAGGCAGCGGTGCCTGATCTACCGCTATCGCGAGCAAACGGAACGCCGCCCGGCTGCTCCTACAGTGACCGCGTCCGTCCGGGCACCCCGGTCACCTGTAGGAGCGAGGCTTGCCCGCGATGAACGATAACGCGGTTCCTCAGTAATGGCCTGGACAGCCCGACAATGGTGGCTTCAATTCTTTGCAAGATCCATCTTGTACCCCGCACCCGGCACTCCTTCATGCAACGCTGCCTGGATGTTTCCATACAAGGCATTTGCCTCGGCGGTTGTGATTGAACGCGAACAATCACGCAGTACCACACGCAGAAGCACATTTTCCTGACCCGGCAGCAGCCCCAAGCGCTCAATTGCCTGCACGGGTAAATCCGAGAACGCCCAACGTCCCTTGATCTGCATCTCCTCGATCCAATCAGAGCAATCGCCGGCCGCCTGCAACATTCTTTCGGTCAAAACTTCCTCGCTCAGCCCTGGCGCCACGGCCAACGAAATATCCCGAGCAATCGAAGGTAACCGTGATACAGGACTCCATGGATGCAAATCATGCATCTGCACCTGCACTCGTACGTTCTGATCACGCAGCAAGCGAATATCCGGGATGCCCTTGCGTAGCATGGTCAGGCGATCCAGCCCCATTCCGAGCGCCAGCCCTCCATGGCGCAGCGGATCTATCTTCAAGCGATCTAGCAAAGACTTCGCAATGCGACCGCACTCCAGCACCTCGACGGGAGCGCCTTCATTTAACACATTCACTTCGATTCCACCCTCGGTGTAGTGGTGTGGACTGTCGCTGTAGACCCATGGTTTTTCAGGAACGGCAGACTTCAGGATATCGTTGACCAGGCGCAACAAATGTTCATGCGTCGAAAGCTGCGGATCACCCAACACCCAGATATCCATTTGATGAGGTTCTGCGCAGTGCCAACGATCCCGACTATCGCGGCGAAAAGTGATACCTGGTGCGGCCAGCAATATTGTCTCGCCAGCTTGCCGTGCATCAGCAGCACGCAGAAGTGCTGCCGGAATCTGGCTGGTGGTTTGCGTTCGCAGCAGCGAATACTCGTCGACCCACCGGGTGTGTTCACTGCCAAGCGTGACTTCTTCCGGGTCATAACCCAACAAACCGTAATTTTCTTCAGCGGACACAATGCGCGGCCCTGTTAGTAACTGTGCTTGAGGCCAGCCTTTTTCGGTAAGTCCCTGAAGGATCTCTTTCAGCAGTAATCGGACGGCGTGGTCTGGATCGTTTGTTTCGGTCAGGTCCACCAATAATAGAGCCTGATGGACTGACAAGTCTGTCAGATATTTCTTTGACGCATGCACTATATAAACCCTCAATCGGCACTTGAACATTGAGCAAAAAAATAAAACCCATAAATAAACCTAACGACACAAGATCATCAGCCGCAACCAAAATATGAAAAACATAAAATTTTCAGAACAAGACTACAGATCTATCCTACATAAATAACTGCCTGCAGCATCCAAGAACAAAAACCATCGAAACTATTCTAAAAAACACCCAGCAAACCATTTAATACATCAAAAAAATCTGTATTAATTAATTCTCTCCCAAGCAATTTCGGGAGAAAAAATCCAAAAAATGAAAAAGGAAGATCAAATGAAAAATACCGAGATCGTTAAGGAAAACCTAAACCGGATCACTTCGGGACCGGATAACTTTGGATGGGCACCGTTGGCGTGGGCTCATACTGAAGAGTAACTGATACCAATGCGCGGCAATCATTATTACCGCGCATTGGAAAACAAGGAGGGTTTTATGTCACTACCGAATATGATATCGACACTTTTCGGCCACGAAAAACCATCAATTATTGCAGACTCAGAAGACTTCCTCAGAGAATGCAAGCATTTAGGGTTCAATACGGCCAATATTTCAGACCTGGCAAACCTGCCAAAAAACAGTATTGTCTTTTCGTTTAGTAACGATGCCGCAAAAATGACTTTTGAACTGGCAAAAAACACGAAAAACAAGAAGAGCGTTTTCTGCGCGACTCAAGTGTTCGAGCCAACGGTAGCCAGCGCGCTCTATAGTCTGAAGCTTTTACTGAGCAGCAATTTTGAAAATGCCTTATGTACACAACGGTCTGTGTTAAACATGCTGAATTCAAATGAATCTTTTTTTCTGACTGGCAACGACGCCGATGCACGCGTCACAGTTTTCCCGCACGCCCAACCCTATGCACTACTCGCCGAAGACGTATCACACAATTTTGTTCAGTCCGTGGCAGAGTTCTTTGAAGTCCATTACGCTCACATGAACCCGCAAGAGCCATGTCCATTTTCATTTAGCGGCACGTTAAAAGTCGCAGGAATACTGACCGTACTGAGAAAGCCTAACTTGACACTCCCTGAGGGTTTGAAAACCTCACTCAAATGGTTGAGTGATCGTATTTCGGAGGAAGATACATTCTTATCAATTGAAGACAACACCGTGACGTCTCTAAAAATAAAAAACGAGGATCACATAAAGCTTTTGGATCTAGCGGCCGGCCCTCGGGGGCTCAAGCTGACTGAGTTCGCCATCGGCGTAAACGAGGCTATAGCTCAAAACATAGATTACAAAATCAACTCACAAATGAATGAAGGCATCAGCGGGGTTCATTTAGCCATTGGTGATGGATCTTCCGGCTACCACATTGACTTTCTTAGCCCGGCAGTGACCGTAACCCCAATAAACCAGCGATTTCCCCAGCAACTATAAATGGTACAAAAATCATCAAAACACCTAATTTAATACATTCTTTCAACGTGTCTTTTACAAGACATACCGCTATCGCGGGCTTGCCCGCGATGAACGATAACGCGGTGTTTCAGCAAGCCGCCACAGCATGCTCAATCCGATGAAACAACCGGTTGAAATACACCAGGCTATCGCCCTCCCCACGCACACCTACCTTCGACAATTCCACAAACATCACCGAATGCGACCCGACTTCCTTGCACTCGCTGATCCGCCCTTCCAGCTGCACCAGTGCATCACGCAGCACCGGCACGCCCGTGTCGCCGCCGTCCCACAAGTCCCAGGCAAACCGCTCGGCCATCGGCACCTGGGTCATGCCGGCGAAGTGTCGGGCCAGTTCTTCCTGTTCACCGCACAGCACGTTGACGCATAGCCGGCCGTTGGTGCGGAACACATCGTGGGTGGCGCTGTTGCGGTTGACGCACACCAGCACGGTCGGTGGCGAATCCGTCACCGAGCACACGGCGCTGGCGGTGATGCCGCAGCGTCCGCCGGGGCCGTTGGTGGTGATGATGTTCACCGCCGCCGGCAGTTGCGCCATGGCGTTGCGAAAGTCGATTTGCTGCTGGCTCAGGTTGGCCATGTCGGTGCCCCTTCCTTCAGGATGACCGCGCGTTCGCGGCCCGTGGGTGATGGAACAAGACTAAAGCCCGACGTGGCGCGCAACCATTCTGACGATCCCCATGCCGAGGTAGGCTTTCCGCTAGTCGACTAGGTGGTTTCTTTATCGTCAGGGCCCGTCGCAGTGGGTATTCTGCTGGAATGCACCAACATAGGTGCCGACGTCCGCCGCAGCGTGCACGCGTGCGAAAACAATAATTAGAAATTCTCGTGGCAACGCCTGATGGAAACCCGCAAACCGATTGTTTATATCGTTGATGACGACAAAGACCTGCGCACTTCGCTGGCCTGGTTGCTGGAGTCGGTCAGCGTCCAGGCGCAATGCTTTGCCGGCGCTGAAGAGTTCCTGAGCCAGTACGACCCCAAGCAACCGGCGTGCCTGGTGCTGGACGTGCGCATGCCGGAAACCAGCGGCTTTCAGCTGCAGGAAATCCTCAACCAGCGTGGCAGCACCCTGCCGACGATCTTCGTGTCCGCCCATGGCGACATTCCGATGTCGGTGACCGCGATGAAGAACGGTGCGCTGGATTTCGTCGAGAAACCCTACAACCCGCAGCAGATGATCGACCGCATACAAGCGGCGCTGAAGACCGCCGTGCATGCCCAGGCCGATCAGCAGCAACGCCAGCACCTGCAAGGCAAACTCGCCCTGCTGACCAGCCGTGAACGGGAGGTGTTGATGCTGGTGATCGATGGCAAGGCCAGCAAGGTCATCGCCCGGGAGCTGAACATCAGCGTGAAAACCGTTGATGTGCACCGGACCAAGATCAAGGAAAAGATGGGCGTGACCAGCATTGCCATGCTGGTGCGCGAAGTGCTGCATTTACCGGTGGATGAGCCGTCGCGGCATTAAGGGACCTGCGGCGGCCATGAGGCCGCCATCGCCGGCAAGCCGGCTCCTACAGGGATCTGCAGCGAACTCAAGGTATGTGCACGGCGAAGATCTACTGTAGGAGCCGGCTTGCCGGCGATGAGGCCGGCACATTCAACATCAATGGCGCCTGACACTCCGCCATCGCCAGCAAGCCGGCTCCTACAGGGGTCTGCAGCGAGCACAAGGTATGTGCACGGCGAAGATCTACTGTAGGAGCCGGCTTGCTGGCGATGAGGTCGGCACATTCAACATCAATGGTGCCTGATACTCCGCCATCGCCAGCAAGCCGGCTCCTACAGGGATCCGCAGCGAACACAAGGTATGTGCACGCCGAAGACCTACTGTAGGAGCCGGCTTGCCGGCGATGAGGCCGGCACATTCAACATCAATGGTGCCTGATACTCCGCCATCGCCGGCAAGCCGGCTCCTACAGGGATCTGCAGCGAACTCAAGGTATGTGCACGGCGAAGATCCAATGTAGGAGCCGGCTTGCCGGCGATGAGGCCGGCACATTCAACATTGATGGCGTCTGATGCCCCGCCATCGCCGGCACGCCGGCTCCTACAGGGGTCTGCAGCGAACACGAGGTATGTGCACGGCGAAGATCTACTGTAGGAGCCGGCTTGCCGGCGAAGGGGTCGGCACATTCAACATTGATGGCGTCTGATGCCCCGCGATCGCCGGCAAGCCGGCTCCTACAGGAGAGGTCAGTTGTGGCTGTAGCGCTTGCGATAGGCCCCGGGCGATACGCCGAAGCGGGATTTGAACGCCGAGGAGAAGTAGCTGGAATCAGAGAATCCCCAGGCGTAACACAGCGCCGAGAGCTTCTGCTCGTCAGGTGAGCGGCGCAGGTTTTCCGCGCAGAAATCCAGGCGTCGGTGCTTGATGTATTGCGCCACCACCAGGCCGCGCTTGGAGAACATCCGGTACAACCCACGCACCGAAATCCCTACCTCACGGGCAATCAGCTCGGGGCACAGGTCTTCGGCGCCGATGTGTTCGTCGATGTAGGCGATGATCTTGCGAAACTGCCGCTCGTGGGCATCTGCGCCGCTGTCGCGGGCACTGATCCCGGGCAACAACAGGCTGACCAACGCATCCAGCACCGCTTCGCTTTCCTGCATGTCCAGGCCTTCCTGCTGCCGGGTATCCAGCACCAAGCGGTTGGCCATCGCCGCCAGTGGTGTACTGGCCGCGATGCGTGTGGCGCAGTTGACTGCATTGAAATGCGAACCGCGCTCGACCACCTGACGCGGCAGGATCAGCGACAACTGTCGGGAATCCTCGTTGTAGGTCATGTCACTCGGGCGGCAGGCGTCGATCAGGGCGATGTCGCCCGTGCCCAGTTGAGCGCGGTTGTCGCCCTGCTCCAACCGGGAACTGCCACGCATCTGGAACACCGCGTAATAGTGGCCGTCGCTGCTGACGCTGACGTCCTTGCTGGTGCGATACAGGTGCACGTGCGCCATGTCGACGACACTGAGGTTGATCGCGCCGCTGCGATATTCCGCCAGCTCACCGTAGAAATCCGTATCCAGGGCCCGGGCATCGAAACGCCCGCAGGCCTGGTTGACCTGGCTCAGCCAGCTTTCGAACGCCTCGTTGCGAACCGCCGAAGAAGTCATCATCACTGCAAAGCCTCACGCATTTTATTGTTATTTTTCGACCGCTTCGTCGAGCGGTTCGGCAAATGTTACTTACCTTGGCTGTCTCCTCCTTCGACGGCCGCCGGGCCCTATTCAACAGGCTCCGGCGCTGGCTTGCCAGCCTTCCCTTGCGTTAGATGTCCAATACCAGACGGGCGGAAACGGCGCGGGAAACGCAGGCGCAAATCTGTTTGTTGGACGCCTTTTCCTTGTTCGACAAACAGTTGTCGCGGTGCTCCGGCACACCGTCCAGCACCTCGACGATGCAGGTGCCGCAGATGCCTTCGCGGCATTCAGTGTCGATGTCACAACCGTGAGCCTGCAACACATCGACCAGACTCGCGTTGGCCGGCACCTGAAGCACCACGCCGGAACTGGCCAGCTCCACTTCAAAACCGCCACTCGGACCGGCATTCGCTGCGGGATCGGCCTGGAAATGCTCAAGGTGGATCGCATCGTCGCAGCGGCTGCGCGCCGCCACTTCCACCACTTTGTTCATGAACGGCGCCGGGCCGCAGGTGTACACGTGTGCGGCACTGTCTGCCTGGTTCAGGCATTCACTCAACGTGGCATCCATGTCACCCGGCTCGATGCCGTAGTGGAACTGCACATGCCCGGCGAACGTGCTCGCCAACAGCTCGGCGAACGCTGCGTATTGCGGCGAACGGGCGAAATAATGCAGGCGCCACGGCTGGCCGTTTTCGCTCAGCCGATAAGCCATGCTCAGCAGCGGCGTGACGCCGATACCAGCCGCGCACAGCACATGCTCGGTGGCCGTCGGGTCGAGGCGGAACAGGTTGCGCGGCGCCCCCATTTCCAGCTCCATGCCCTCTTCCACCTCGTGCAGCGCCGCTGAACCGCCACGGGACTGCGCTTCTTTTTTTACCGCTACCAGATACGCGCGGCGGTCCTGGGGCGGGCTGCACAGCGAATATTGACGGGTCACCCCGGTCGGCCCGGTCAGGTCGACGTGGGCACCCGGTTCATAGGCGTCGAGCGGCTGGCCGTCACTGCGCACGAGGCGAAAGGAACGGATATCCAGCGCTTCGTCGACGATCCTTTCGATCTTCACCTTCATCATTGCATCACCTGAAATACGGTTGATTTTGTTATCACGGCGCCGGTGGGCGCCCTGTGTTTTATGCTGCAAACGACGTCTTTTGTAGGAGCCGGCTTGCTGGCGATAGCGGTCTTAAGACTTGCATCGCCAATGAGGACGTCATCGCCAGCAAGCCGGCTCCTACAGATTTGTATCGCCGATGAGGGCGCCATCGCCGGCAAGCCGGCTCCTACAGGGTTGTGTGTGAGGCCTTGCTTAGCGCATGAACAGGCCGCCGTTGATGTCCCAGCACGCGCCGGTTACGGAGGCGGCGTGGTCGGCGATCAGCAGCAACACGCTGTCGGCGATGTAGCCGGGGTCGCCGAGGGTGCCGGCCGGGATCATTTTCAGGATCTGTTCCAGACGCTCCGGGGCCACGGTTTCGCGCACCACCGGCAAGTCCAGCGGCCCCGGCGAAATGCTGTTGACCGTCACGCCTTGCGGGGCCAGTTCACGGGCGAAGACTTTGGTCAGCGTCGCCACGCCGCCCTTGGCCGCAGCGTAATGCGCGCCGGTGGCGGTGCCGCCGTTTTGCCCGGCGAGCGAGGCGATGTTGACGATGCGGCCAAAACCACGCTCGGCAAAGTGCGCGCCGAACACCTGGCACGCGACAAAAGTGCCGCGCAGGTTGATTGCCATCGACTCGTCGAACTCCTCAGGGGTGATGTCCATCAACGCCGCGACTTTCGACACGCCGGCGTTGTTCACCAGGATGTCGCAGCCGCCCCAATGCTCGACCAGCACGTCGCGGGCATGCTGGAAGTCGGCCTTGCTGCGCACATCCAGCTCAATGGCGACAGCACTGGCACCGCTGGCATCCAGCTCGGCAGCCAGTCGCCGCACGCCCTCGAGACGCACGTCCGCCAGGGCGACGCGATAACCCGCCCCGTGCAGACGGCGGGCGATGCACTCGCCCAGTCCGCGCGAGGCACCTGTTACAAGGGCTACTCGACTCATGATGTTGCCCTCACAGAAGGAAGCCGAGCGCGCTCAGGCTGTCGGTGGAATTGATCAGCCGCACCACTTTGCGCTCCAGGGTCGGCACGCCATCGGTGAAACGGATACGGTGGTTCAGGTCGGCCACAAACGGCGTGTGCACGCCGCGTTTGTAGGCGTACAGCAACTGCGCCGAGTTGACTTCGACGATGTCGCCAGCGGCTTCCACCAGGCGGAAACGCGAGATCGTGCGGATGGTTTTCGCCGCGTCCACCGCCGACGGTGAATAGCCGGCAGTCAGGCGTTCGATGCGCAAGTCACGCATGCGCGCATCGTCGTAGGCGTAGTTGAGGTTCGCTTCGAAGTCCTCGGTGTCCGGGTCGATCGGCACGATGTACTTGCCGCTGTCGCTCCACAAGGTCGCCCATTCGGCGTAGTTCTTGTGGTCGAGCAATTCGGCTTCGCGCCAGATGAATTCGATGGCCTGGGCCAACGGGCCGGAAAAACCGTTCAGGGTGTCGTGATTGCTCATTGGCTCATCATCCTTTTCCACATGTCATAGGCACCGCGCATGCCGCCTTCGTCGGTGGCGTGGCTGACCTTGTCGCCGTTTTCGGCGGTGATTTCGCGATTGAGGCCACGGTTGACCAGGATCGGCGCGTCGACGCCGGCGTACGAACCGCGCTGCACACGATCCCAGGCCTCGGCATCGTCCGGGCTACCGAAACCGAACGGCCCCTGGAAGTGCTCGTGAATGCGCATGCGTTCGCGGTTGGCGATTTCCGGGCCGCCGTCCATGCCGAGGGCAACGTGGCGGATCTCGGTTTCGGTCACAGACACCGGGCGCAGCACGCGGAAGAACGACATCGACATCGCGACGTTAGGGAACAGGTTCAGGTTGAAACCGGCGCCGTGCAGCGAGCGCACGATGCGACGGACTTGCGCAGGCTCCATGGTTTTCGACAGCTCTTCCGTCACGTGAGCGAAGCGCTCCTGCAACTGTTCCGTGCCGTCGTCGTGATCAAGATCGACATGCTCCGGCACCATCACCATCACGCTATGGCCGTTGCCCAGCGAATGGGTGACCGCTTGCTCGTCGGTCATGAACGAGAGCATTTCCGAGGTTTCTTCATCCACCGACGACATGAACGACTTGTGCACGATCGGGAAGTGATAACCGTCGGTGGTGTTTTCCAGCTGGATCTTCCAGTTGCCCTTGAAGCTGAACTTGTGTTCGCCCTGGGTCTTGATCGGGAAACCGGCGCCCTGCTTCATGAACAGGTCCATCCAGTGTTTGGCGCCGCCAAGAAAATCTTCCAGCGGCTCGATCTCGTCGTTGTAGCTGGCGAAAACCATGCCGGCGTAGCTTTCCACGCGCAGGCTGGTCAGCGGCAGCTCGGACTTTTCTAGAATGCCTTCGTAGCCGTCCGGATACGGCAGCGCACGGAGCTTGCCGTCCAGACCGTACGACCAGCTGTGATACGGGCAGGTGAAGCCGGTGGCGTTGCCCTTGTGTTTTTCACACACCGTGGCGCCACGGTGCCGGCAGCGGTTTTCCAGGACGTTGATGTTGCCCTTCTTGTCGCGCACCACAATCACCGGGCGACGGCCGATGGTCGCGGTCTTGAAGTCGCCGCTGTTGCGCACTTCGCTTTCGTGGGCAACCCACACCCAGGTGCGGTAGAAAATCTTTTCCAGCTCGGCTTCGAACAGCGCCGGGTCGTTATACAGCGAGACGTCTACGCGGTCGTGGCTGACCAGTTCGTCCGGGCTTTTCGATGATGCGATCAGCCGGTATTCATGAGTGCTCATGCGGTTCTCCTCATGGCTTTTTATGATTTCTTGTTAGGGGTCGACCGTTCGCCGGCCATGCTCTGTTGCAACTGCGCACCGAAGGCGCAGACCAGTTCGTCCTGACCTTTACGACCGACAATCTGCAGGCCGACTTTCAATCCGCTGCCCTCCAGTTCCACCGGCACCGTCAGCGCCGGATGGCCGCTGAGGTTGAACGGCCGCACCAACGGGGTCATGCCGGCCACCGCTTTGCTGGCGCTGCGGGCTTCGATCAGCGTCGGTGGCAGGCTGGGCATCGTCGGCAACAGCAGCACCGCGAATTCTTCCAGCGCGGCGTCCACTTGCTGGCTGAAGCGCGCGCGGACTTTCTCCGCTTGCGCCAGGTCCGCCGCACTCGTGCGACTCGCGGCCAGCAGGCGTTGCTCGACATCCGCGCCGATCAGGCCTTTGCCGGTGATGTGGCCGAACGCGGCCCAGTTTTCGAAATTGATGACGGTGAGTCCGGCGGCGAACGCGGCTTCGAAATCGCTCAGGTGCAGCTGGCTACGACGCCAGCCAGCACGGTCGGCGGCGGCGCCGAGGCATGCTTGAAGATGCGGGTCGCAGTCGACTTCAAGAAAACCCACCAACGCGTTGCCAGAGGGCAAACCCTGCACCTGGAAGCCTGGGCAAATCACTTGCATCGCCGCGATCAGATCCGCCATGTCGGCGGCAAACGGCCCGACACAATCGAGGCTGGACGCCGCTGGATGCGCACCGACCCGACTGACCCGCCCATAAGTCGGTTTCAACCCGGCAATGCCGCAGCACGCCGCCGGTACACGAACCGAGCCGCCGGTGTCAGTGCCGATGGCGATGTCCGCCAGGCCGGCGGCGACCGCTGCGGCCGAACCGCTGGAAGAGCCGCCCGGCACGCGGTCCGGTGCTTGCGGGTTGATCGGCGTGCCGGTCAAGTCGTTGATCCCGGTCACGCCAAACGCCAACTCGTGCATATTGGTTTTGCCAACGATTTGCCAGCCTGCGTCGAGGATAGCGTCCACCACGTCGGCGTTGCGCAGCGCCGGTTCAGCATCGGCAAACGCACGACTGCCCGAGCGGGTCGGATGGCCGGCGATGTCGATCGAGTCCTTGATCGCGACCCGCTTGCTGTCGCCACCGAGTAAAAATTCGCTGATAAACGTGCTCATGCGCCCGACTCCGAGGTGAAGAGGTCCGAATTGAACAAGCGTTGCGTGCGGAAATGCGCGATCAGCCAGACACCCTCGACACAGCGAAAATCGATGTTCAAGCGCGTGCCGAACAACTCGCTGCGCCCATCGGCGTAGGTCGACACCTGCTGCATGATCCACTGCCCCTGCGCGGTGCTGCCGTCGACCAGGATCGACTCGCTGGTGAGGTAATGCAGGTTCAGGCAAAAGTGCTCCGAGGGCGGCAAGTAACCGCCGACGAACGCCGCAATCGCCTCACGCCCGCGATGCTCGCCGAAGGTCTGCGCGGTGACGCTGCCGACGCCTTCCCACACGGCGTCGATGCAGAACAATTGCGCTAGCTCGCTGACGTGGGTGATCGCCCTCGGCACGTCGCACAGGTCCATGTAGCGCGCCATCAAGCGGCGCACCTGGCTCTCCCCTTCGAGCGTCGCCAGACGCTGCAACAAGGCCTCGTTCATGGCTTACACCCTGGCGGCATCGGGGATGGTCAGTGGACGACCGATGCGCGCTTCGACCTTGGCGTAACGCCACAGGCTGTACTCGTTCACCGGCGTGGTGCGGAACAGGTTGCAGGCATCGATCACCGACTGGTGGCAGTCGACGTCGGCCATGATGTAGACGGTCCATGGCGAGGTGGTGGACGGGCCGACCATCAGCCGGTCATCGTCCATCGCACCGAGTACGGTGATGCCGGGCATGGCGCCGAGCGAGCCCATCATCTGGCTGAAGCCTTTCCACACGCTCAGGCCTTCGCCGGTGGGCAGGTCGAAAAAGTTCTGGGTGATGCCGATGCAGAAGACGACGCGCAGCGGTTCTTGAGTGGTCTGGGACATGAATATTGATCCTTGAAGAGAGGGTTCAGATGTAGCCAGGGAACGGCGGCACGCCGAGGAACACCGAGCCGGCGCCGTCGTACAGGCCTTCGCTGAGGAACGCGTGCTGGGTGACCACCATCGAGTCGCGCAGGTAGCGCTGCAGCGGGTGGCGCAGGTAAATCGCGGTGGTGCCGGCGAGGCTGTACGCGCTCTGCACCACGGCGGCGCCCGCCTGGGACACGTGAATCGCGGACAAGCGCAACAGGCTGGTTTGTTCGGCGGTGACCGGGTTGCCGGCGAGGATCGAATTCCACACTTGCTCGGTGGCGTTGTAGAAGAAGCCACGGGCGGCGGCCAGTCGGGCTTCGGCCTTGGCGATCTCGATGCGCACGTAGGCGCGGTCGGCCATTTTCGGTGCGCCGGTGATGCCGCTGCCGGCGGCCATGCGACTGACTTCGTCGAGGGCGGCACGGGCCAGGCCAAGGTTGACCACGGCCAGCACTTGCGCGGCGTAGGCAATCGACGGGTAGCGGAACAGCGGCTCGTCGATGGTCGCGGCACCGCCACGGATGAAGGTCCAGCGTTCGTCGACGTGTTTGTCGCTGACGCGCAGGTCGTGACTGCCGGTGCCTTTGAGCCCGACCACATCCCAGTTTTCGATGATCTCGACCTGGTCCGCACGGAACACCGCAGTGCGCGGCTTGCCACCCGCCGCGCCAATCCCCACGCCGAGCAAGTCGGCGCCCTTGCAGCCGCTGGCGAATTTCCAGGTGCCGTTGACCTGCCAGCCACCCTCGACTGCTTCAGCGGGTTGCAGCGGGAACAGGCCACCGGCGAACACCAGGTCCGGGCTTTGGGTGTAGATTTCGGCGAGGGTTTCCGGCGGCAATGCGGCGAGGTAGACGCCGGCGCTGCCGAAACTGGCGACCCAGCCCGCAGAGCCGTCAGCTTCGGATATACGCTCGATCATTTGCAGGAACAGCGCCGGCGCCAGGGCGTCACCGCCGAAGCATTTCGGCGTGGCGGCGCGGTAGATGCCCACGTGCTTGAAGCGCTCGATCATGTCCCGTGGCACGTGGGAACCGGCGTCGAATTCATCGCGACGCTGGCGCACTTCCGCCAGCACCTGCTCAAAGGCCTGACGGTGGACGGTGTTGCCGTCGACGCCTGGCAGAGGGTCTTTCTCCGCGACAGCTGAACGCAGCATGGGCTTCTCTCCGTTTTACTTATTGTTAGTGGGCCGAGGCTGGACAACACCGATCCCTGTAGGAGCGAGGCTTGCCCGCGAACGAGGCACCGCGGTTTCAATGGCAGACCGCGTTATCGTTCTTCGCGGGCAAGCCTCGCTCCTACAGAGAAGATGCGTGGCTGCCCTTGCATTGAGGCCCAGTGTAAAAACCGCGTCGGGTCGCCACTATTGGTGCGTGCAGCCTCTTCACTAAAGGAATCCCCTAGCCCGCCCCCGGTTACCTCTGAGCGCATCCCCACGCGCAAGCGGGTATAAAAAGCCATACTTTCCCTTCACCGGTTCCTCAGGACTGCGCGATGTACCTGCCAAAACCGCACGACTTTTTCACCCTCATCGAAGCCATGCCGCTGTGCATCATTCTTCACGATGCGCAGAGCAAGGAGATCCTCTGGGCCAACACCGCCGCCCTCGACGCGCTGGGTTTTACCCTCGAAGAACTGACGCCGCTGAAAGCCCCGGACATGACCCGCGACGCGCCCAAGTACCGGCGCTCGGTCGGCCTGCGCTGGCTGGAAGGCGCAGCGCGCACGGGCCAGCGCGCCATCGAGTGGTGTTATCGCTCCAAGCAAGGCGTGGAAATCCTCTCCGAGGCGGTCGCGACGCTGGTGCATCTGGAGGGTCGCGATGTGCTGATGGTGCAGTTCCGCGACATCTCCAGGGAGGACAAGGTCAAGCGCGACCTCAAGCGTTTCGAAAGCCGGCTCAAGGCATTCATGCAGGACCTCGCCGAAGGTGTCGCGGTGCTCGGCCCTGAAGGTGATATCCGCTTCATCAGTGACTCCGGCGCGCACCTGCTCAACAGCGAAGAACACACACTGATCGGCGAAAACTTCCTGTCATGGTGCGACGACGATTCACGTGGGCGGCTGCTGCAACAGCTGGCCAGCGAGACCCCGGAACATGCGCCGTTCCGCGTGCACTACCACCTGCAACGCCGCGACGGTGAATGGCGCTGGCATGAGGCGACGTGTCGTTTTATCGAGATCGAAGACGACCTGGTCGGCCACCTGCTGCTGTTTCGCGACGTCACCGAACAAGTGCGCGCCGAAGAAGCACGGCGGGTCAGCGAGCAGAAACTCGAATACCTGGCGCGCTACAACGCCATGGGTGAAATGGCCGTGGCCATTGCTCATGAGCTAAGCCAACCGCTGGCCGCCACCCGCAACTTCATCGAAGGCGCGGTGATTCGCCTGGGCAAGGAGTCCGCCACGGATCAGGGCGTCGCCTGGGGTTTGCAAAACGCTGTGCGGCAAATCGAGCATGCGTCGCTGATCATCAAAAGCGTGCGCGATTACGTGGTCAAACTGGAGCAGGCCGAAGAGCTGATCGACCTCAACGAACTGCTGCGCGAAACCCGCTATTTCATCAGCCTGCGCGCCGATCCGAGCCTGGTCCGCGTCGAGATTGTCGCCAGTCCCGCGCCGCTGTGGGTGAGCTGCGAGAAGGTGCTGATCGGTCAGGTCATTCTTAACCTGGCGTTCAACGCGATTGAAGAAATGAGCGATCTGCCTGTTGAACGACGGGTGCTGCGCATTCACGCCAGCCGCGAAAACGACGTGGCGTTGGTGCGCATCGAAGACTGCGGTCGCGGCATTCAGGCCCAGGCGCAAGAGAAGCTGTTCGACGGTTTCTTCTCCTCCAAGGTCAGCGGCAACGGCATTGGCCTGGCACTGTGCAAAAACATCATCGGCCGCCATCGCGGCGATATCTGGGCGCAAAACCTTGAGCCCTGCGGCGCGGTGTTCACCTTCACCCTTCCCCTCGCAACTCCCGCCTGACACCCCCGAAGAACCTGAATCAAACCACGAACCTGTAGGAGCCAGGCTTGCCGGCGAAGGCGTACTCAAGGACGCCTTCGCCGGCAAGCCTGGCTCCTACAGGTCAGTGGTTTTGGCTTGCAATTGCGGTGTGTGCAGCCGGTTTTTCGAGACTGGCACAGACACACAAACGCTTGGCAGCCACAGCAATTCCCCCCTTCTGCCAGCGAGGCAGAATCGAACTGCAAAAATCTGCCAATGCACTTGCGATTTGCACGAACAATAATTCAGGGAGTTCCCCCTAATGCGAGCCACCAGGATCACCGTACAGTCAGCGCTGAGTCTCAGCCTGCTGGTACTGGGTTTGAACAATGCCAGCGCGGATCTGCCCGCTGACACGATCGGCCAGACTGTTCTGGCATTTCCGCCGGAAGTTCATCGGGCCTTTATCGTCGACGTCGAATTCGAAAGTTTCGTGGCGGGCCGTGTCACCGTGGTCGACCCCGATAAAAAGCGCGTGCTCGGCATGGTGCCGACTGGTTTTGCTGCGCCCTCGACGCTCAGCCACGATCAGAAAACCCTCTACAGCGCCGACATCTGGTATTCGCGCGGCACCCGTGGCACCCGCACCGACGTGCTGACCGCGTGGGACAGCTCGACCCTGTCGCCGGCCTGGGAAGTGCTGATTCCGAACAAGCGCGCCGAGTCGCTGACCCAACGCTACGGCTTGAAGACCAGCGGTGATGACCGCTTTGTCTACGTCTACAACTTCACCCCATCGACCTCGGTGACCGTGGTCGACACCCAGGCCAAAGCCGTCACCGCCGAACTGGCGATTCCCGGTTGCGTGCTCAATTACCCGATCGGCAATCGCCGCTTCGCCTCGCTGTGCGGCGACGGCAGTTTGCAAGTGATCACGCTGAACGATCAGGGCCAGGAAACCGCACGCAGCCGCACGCCGTTCTTTGACCCGAACGCGGAAAAACTGGTGGAACGCGCGGTGAACGTCGGCGACACCTATTACTTCACCACCACCACGGGCACCGTGCGCCCGGTGGATTTCTCGGCCGACGCACCGAAAATCCTGCCGTCCTGGTCGTTGACCAGCGACGAGGAAAAGAAGGCCGGCTGGGCACCGGGCGGCTGGCAACTGATGGCCGTCGCGCCGAAGCTGAACCGCTTGTACGTGCTGATGCACGACGCGCACGAACCGATGAAGTGGGAAGACCCAAGCCCGCTGATCTGGGCGTTTGATCTGAAAACCCACAAGAAGGTCGCCACGCTGGAGGCACCGGTTCCGGTGTGGAGCATGCAGGCGACCGGCGACGACAAGCCGCTGCTGCTGGGCGCCGACGTTGCAGGCGGTTTGCAGATCTTCGACCTGAAGACCAACACGCTCACCGGCAGCATGGCGAAGGTCGCGAAAACCGCGACTCAGGTCATGAGCTACTAACCGAGGTTCGGCCATGCACTTAGATCCGATCTTCATCATTGCCAGCGCCCTCGCCATCGCGGTGTTGCTGGCCAGTGCCGCGACCCACAAGGTGCGCGCACCGGCACGTTTTGCCCGGCAACTGGCGGACTACCAATTGCTGCCCGACGTGGCCGTACGCCCCGTCGCACGCGTCATTCCGGTGGTTGAACTGGCCATCGCCTTTGCGCTGCTGGTACCGGTCAGCCGTGCCTGGGCAGCGTTGGGCGCCGCCAGCCTGATCGCGCTGTACGCCGCGGCCATTGGCATCAACCTGTGGCGCGGCCGTCGCGATATCGACTGCGGCTGTGCCGGCCCGGACCAGGCCCAACCGCTGCGCCCGGTTCTGCTGCTGCGCAACAGCGCGCTGGTGGCGCTGGCGTTGCTGGCCAGCGTCTCGCCGGTGGTTCGTGACCTGGGTTTTTTCGACGGCTTCGTGACTGTCGCCGCCAGCGCCGTCGCGCTGCTGATTTACGCCGCAGCCGATGGCTTGCTGGCGAACTCCCCTCTTCTGCTCAAACTGATTGGTAGGTGATCAATGGAAGGCTTAATCGTTTCCAACGTTCTGCTCTGGGTACTGCTGGTGGCCGTGGCGTTTGCCGTCATGGGCCTGGTCCGGCAGATTGGTGTGCTGCACGGCCGTCTGGCCCCGGCCGGTGCATTGATGATGGACAAGGGCGTGGCGGTCAATGAAGCCGCGCCACAGGTCACCGCTTCCGACCGCAAAGGGCGCCCGGTCAACTTCGGCTATGCCGGCGAGAAATCGCAACTGCTGTTCTTCCTCTCGCCAACCTGCCCGATCTGCAAGTCGCTGCTGCCGGCGATCAAATCCATCGCCAAGGAACAGGCCGATCGCCTCGACGTGGTGTTCATCAGCGACGGCGATATGGACGCCCAGCAAAAGCTGATCACCGAACACAAACTGGAAGACGCCACTTATGTGGTCGGGCCTGAAGTGGGCATGACCTACCAGATCGGCAAGCTGCCGTACGCCGCGCTGATCGACAAGAGCGGCACCCTGCGCGCCAAAGGCCTGGTCAATTCCCGCGAGCACCTGGACAGCCTGTTCGAAGTCGAGCACCTGAAAAGCGCGACGCTGCAGGAATACCTCAACAGCCAGCCGCATGCACACGACCACAGCCACAGCCACGGCCATAGCCACTGATAAGGCAGGAGACTTTCATGAAACTGCTGGATCTGTTGTTTGAGCGTTCGACTCGTCGTGTTGCCGACACAACCTCACGACGCAAACTGCTGTCGCGCATGGGTTCTCTGATGGTTGCCGGCGCCGCGTTGCCGCTGCTGTTGCCGCTGGATCGCACCAGCAAAGCCCTGGCCGCCGATAACCCGAAAGCCGGTGACCCGGGTGATCCGAACACCTGCGACTACTGGCGCTACTGCTCCATCGATGGCTTTTTGTGCAGCTGCTGCGGAGGATCGGTGACGTCCTGTCCGCCAGGCACGGAAGTGTCGCAAGTGACCTGGATCGGCACCTGCCGCAACCCGGCCGACGGCAAGGATTACATCATTTCGTACAACGACTGCTGCGGTAAGCAGAGCTGTGCGCAGTGCGCCTGCACCCGTAACGACAGTGAAGAACCGGCCTATCGCCCGTTCAACAACAACGATGTGAACTGGTGCCTGGCCGCCAAATCGCACATCTACCACTGCACCGTTTCGATCATTCGTGGCGTCGCGGTTTAACGCTTGATTGCGGTTGGCTATTTGTAGGAGCCGGCTTGCCGGCGATGGCGTCTCTGAAAACGCTATCGCCAGCAAGCTGGCTCCTACAGGTCCGTTTTTCTCCTGTACAAGTGGAGGTGCTGCTTATGGGTAGGTTGCTCATCCTCGGTCTTGTCTGCGCCATGACCGCCCCGCTCGTTCATGCCAGGGCCATCCCGGACCCGGCGCAACGGCATGCGCCGGGCAATGAAACACTGCAAAAACCGATTGCCCAGGCCGGTTACAGCGTTGGCGTGAACTACCAACTGCAATGCGCCGGTTGCCACTTGGGCAATGGCATGGGTTCTGCCGCGAATGACACGCCCCGGATGGCGGGGTTTGTCGGCAACTTTCTGAAAGTGCCGGGCGGCCGCGAGTTTCTCGTGCGCGTGCCGGGCATGTCGCAGTCCGCGCTGGACAACGCGCAACTGGCCGACCTGCTCAACTGGTTGATCCGTGCCGACGGGATGGCGGGCAAAAGCACGCCAGCTGACTATCAGCCTTACAGCGCCGACGAAGTGTCGGCACTGCGCGCAGAAACCATGCTCAACCTCCCCGGCACCCGCGCCGGCCTGATCCAGCAAATGCGTGCGCAAGGCATCGCAATTGAAGACGGGATGAACAACTGACAACGGCTTGAAGCAAAGCCGTCATTGCAAAAACGGGGGCCCGTTCCCCCGCCCTTCCGCTGCGCCAACTCTCCTCTGCGATAACAAGACGACCTTGCGGAAAACGCCGTGCAGGCGTCTCTCCGTGGTTTGCCCGGCACCTTGTGTCCGAGTGCATTTTTATATATGGATGTTGTCTGAATCCGTAGCTATAGAATGAATGTGTGCACAGTGGTGCTAAAGTGACAGCACCTGTCTTCGTCTCACCGGATTTACGCATTTGAGGGTGCAAACCTGTCACAAGTATGAGCAGCTTGTCGGTGACGCTGAGGCTCTCAAAATGAGGGCTGTGTTGACCTGAATCTCGTCATCACCGAGCGCAAGGGAAAGCAAATGAGGTCTAAAGATGATATTTGAGCCTAACAGTACCCGTTCCGTTCTCCAGCGAAGAAGCAGTACCAGTATCGTTGTTCAGGCCGGTCTCGATTGCGTTGCGGTAACCGGTGTTGCGTGGTTCTTGATCAATTATCACATCGGCTTCATCTCGCAAGACTACGTCATCATGCTCTTGCTGCTGCTTGGCGCGCTGGCCGTCGTGTACGACCACTATGCCATTTACCGCAGCAATGTCGGGTTCACTGTCAAAGCCTTCAAGCTTCTGAAGGCATGGACCGCGACTTTTGGTTTTCTCGTTGCCATGGCTTTCCTGACCAAAACCAGCGAACGGTATTCGCGGCTATTGGTTGGGGAGTTATTTGTTCTTGGCTATTTCGCCCAGTTGTTTTTGCACCTCGCCTCAAGGGAAATGCAGAAGAAATTCCTGGCCCACCCGACGCAACTGGAAAACTCGCTGATCATTGGCTCGGGCGAGTTGGCGAGCTACCTCCACAAGAAAATCAGTAACAACCCCTGGCTCGGTGAACGCATCGTTGGCTGTGTGTTGATTGGCGCGGACGATGACTGGGCAAAGGAAGGCGTAGAAGGCGCACCACGCCTGTCGATACTGGGCAATATCTCTGATCTTGATGAGTTGGTTGTCAAACACGCCATTCGTACCGTCTATTTTGTGACCCCTGTGGGCGGCTCCGAAGTTATCCAGAAGGTTTATTTAAGCCTGTTCGACAAACACGTCAGGGTTAACTGGGTGCCTGACATTTTCGCCTTGAAGTTGATCAACCACAGCGTTCGCGAGATTGCCGGCATTCCCGTGCTGACCTTGTCCGAAACTCCGCTGATGGGGATGCGACTGTTCCTGAAGAATCTCGAAGACAAGGTCGGCGCTTTTCTGATCCTGCTTTTTGCGGCGCCAGTGCTGGCGTTAGTTGCCCTTGCGATCAAGATCGATAGCCCCGGTCCCGTGTTCTTTCGTCAGCAACGCATGGGGTGGAGCGGCGAAGTTTTCAGTATCTGGAAGTTCAGAAGCATGGTGGTCCATCAGCCGTCGGACGGCACCGTCAAGCAGGCACAAAAGAATGATCCACGCGTGACCAGGGTGGGCGCCTTTATTCGCAAAACCAGCCTCGATGAGCTGCCGCAATTGTTCAACGTGTTGATGGGCGAAATGTCGCTGGTGGGGCCTCGCCCGCACGCGATTCAACACGACGTGCAGTACTCGCCCGATGTCTCGGGCTACTTTGCGCGACATAACATTAAACCGGGTATCACCGGGCTGGCGCAGGTACGGGGCCTTCGCGGTGAAACGAAAGATGTAGAACAAATGATTCGCCGGGTTGACTCAGACATCGAGTACATCAACAACTGGTCGCTCTGGCTCGACTTCATCATTCTTTTACGGACGGTATCTGCCTTCTCCGGCAAACAGGCCTATTAATCCGTGGTGAAACTGTAGGAGCAGCACGATGACGGAAACAGGTCCAGCGTGCGCTCGACCTCATCGGGGTCGATAGTAAAACCATTGCCCGCGGGAGTACCGACGACAAAACCAAAGTGTTGATGGTCACGATCGGTCAGGTACTTGAAATAGCAGATGAAACGCTCAGGAGGTTGCAACACCAGCAGCGAACCACCCGGCGGCAATACATTAACCCCATGGATCAATTGACTGCCCTCGACCCCTATCACGGTCCTTGCACCGGCACAGGTCGCGACAATGGTCGCAACATCGCACAGCGCCGGGTCGAGAATGCGAAAACCCCGACGATCACGCAGACGCTCAGCCAACTCCATTTCGTTACGCAACAAGCGCAAATCGCCGCGACCACCTCTCAGGATAAACACGCCTGGATGAGCGCTCGTGTTGACGTGGGACAGCAACTTTTCGCCCATTGCACGGAAGCGCAGATGCTTGTGGCGATTTTGACTTATGTCGTCAAAGATCACGAGTTCACGAAAAAACGCATTACGTAAACGAACCGGCTTCATGCCAAGCCAGTCCTCATAACCGGAGGTGTGAAGGATGCCGTTCCTGGTGGTGGAAACAATGTTGGCGGAGGGAGCCGTGGTCACTGGAACGCCTTCGTTGCAGGCCAGTGAATAGGTCAGGCAATCGTCCGTCAGCCAACTGCCAAACCACTTGTTGCCCCCCGCCGTGCAATACAACGCGCCGCGCTCGATTTCGTTTTCGACGCGAACCCCCGGCAGCCGGCCAACGCCAGGCGTCAACCAGGATTTGGCGCTTCCTTTGTAGAGCGCGCCATCGATCATCCAGACATCTTTGAGCAAATAACCCCGGGTCGGTCCATGTTCAACACGACCGATGCCTTCCATTGTGCGACGAGGATGTTCATGAGGATAAAAAAGTTGCTCTTCCCATCCCGTCACACGTTCAAGTTGATTGGGAAGAAAGAAGGCGGGTTGAGCAAACGCGACTTCACCCGGCGCAATATCCCAGGTTTTCACTGCCATACTTTGCAGCGTTAATGCTGGTTTCCGGGCAAGGCGTGTTTTAAAGAGGTGTTTATAAGCCGCCAGGCTCCACTTCGCCGGGCCGCTACTTGCCAACGCGCTGAATTCCGACATAGACACCCCCGGCGCAATATGATTACACAGTATTTACAGCCAACTATTTTTCAATTTCTCAAGTGCAGAGAATAGTTTGCAGAATGGGCGGCGACTTCAAATGAGCATAGCGACTACGCAAGTTATCGAGCAGCGCAGTGTCCGGCTCCCTGGAACAATGGAGATACAGTTTGGATAGTCCCCCAAAGCCCATTTCACGATATCGATTTGCAACTTCTTCATCACTTGGCCCGTCGGGTATTCCAAGATGAAGTGTCAGATGTTTGCCTTCTACAGCAAAAAGCGGTGTCTCCCACAGAAACTGCGCAGCGCCGGTCCTGGGCAGCCGAACAAACACGTAGCCATGGTTTCCCAGCGTATCGACATCACCGCCGCGCCTTCTTTTCCACTCAAGAAGCCCGTCGTCCGGACGTGCCAGACACGTCCCGATATCGTAGTAATCAAATCCGTTTTCTATCGCCCACTCGAGCGCCATGAACGTGGTGATGGAATTGACTTCACGTAATTTCCTGGCATCTGAAAACACCTCGTCAGGGTAGCCAAAACGCACGGTGCTCCAATAGCGCTTGCCCGCGCGGGTGACGACGCACCCCAGATGGCAGGCAACAACCTGGTCTTCCAACACCACCAGATCGAGGCGTCCGGCTCTTTTAGCCACCCGTTGAACTTCATGTGATGCGATTTGCGAGGCGGCTGCGCCATGACGGGCCCTGGCGTAGGGTTGAAGCATTTCCCGATCCGCCGTTTCAATCTCATCATCGTTCAATGCTTGCTTCATGCCGTAGCGCAACCGGTTCTTGCGTAGATTGCGCCGTAACTCGGTGTTGTATCGCGCCGTAATCTCATCAATGGATCTGCGCAGTGGCACGACAGCACTCAGGTATTGCGGCACATACAATGCACCCCAGGTCGGCATGTCACTGACAACGACCGTGCGGTCTGATTTCGAGAGGTTATCAACCCCCTGAGTCTCACCCCCCAAGAGCACCTTCACAAATTCCCGCTGGGATTTTCTGCCCACGTAAAGAATGTCGTAGCGGCTGTCTTCCCGCAGTTTGAACCTGGCGATTTCCCAGCGCCAAACACAGGCGCGCGCGGCTATGTCACGTAACCAGGCGAGCGCTTTTCTTAGCTCAAATCGCATGGAAGGCGACATTAACTTGTGTATCAGTTTTGATATATATGCGTTCATTTGCTTATTAGCACACATCAAGAAGCGTTCATTTGAGTTTTCAAACCAATAGATCAAACACTCGAAATGAGAGTCGATAGCTCACCACGCTTTTCAAAATATGCGGCAAACCATAACTACCCATATGATGTGCGCTGTTTTTTGAATGTACGTCCAGCTGTCTTTCTTGCGAGAAACTCGCCATTCACTCTCTGTAATCAAGATTTTCTGACGTCATTTATTCGTCTCCAACCTTAACAAAAAAACGCTCCAACTCATCCACCGAGTCGGTAATACAAGGGTGAGTAAAGATGCTGGCGCAGAGTTTTGCAAGATATTTCAGACGTGCTTTTCAGGCAGCCAGAATATTAAAACTGACGTCAAATTCCTGTTACGTCAGGAACTTCGACAGATGAGTGTGCGTAACAAAAACTTGGGGTTACCCACGATATAGCGAGTGAATAATCGCTTTGGCTCACTGAGCAGCCGGAACACCCACTCACAACCGAGGCGACGCACCCATTGCGGAGCTCGCGTCACCTTGCCGCCGAGAAAATCCAGGATCGCCCCACCGCATACCACCAGGCATGGCACGCCACTGGCGGCCAGTCTCGCGGCAACGACTTCCTGCTTGGGCATGCCCATCCCCAGCACCACCAGTTCCGGCAGTGACTGACGGGCAAGGTTGACGTAATCATCCACCCCTGCAAAACCATGGTGAGCAGAGACGACATTGACCGCAAACACCGCTTCGCAATGCCGCACCGCGTTGGCCAGAAAGGTCTCTTCAGTCCCCCAGAACGCCACGCGCCGGCCCTTGTAGGCGGCCAGTAATTTGGGGATGAAATCGGTGCCGTTCATATTCAGACCCGGCTCGAGACCGAGTCGGCGATACAGGATGGCCATGCCGGAGCCATCCCGTAACAACACGTCAGCCGCCGACAGCGCGTCGTAATAAGCGGGGTTGGCCGTCACTAGGTTCATGGCATGGGCATTGACGAATCCAAGCACTGTCGTCCCCTCGGACCGGGACAATGCATCAATCAATTGTTGTTCGTCGCCAGCATCGCGAACCACCCTGAGTTTGCGCAGGATGGTTTGCCAGTTGTGCTGCCAGGATAAGGGGCTCATCAGGTGTCATCTCGCTTCGAACGCACCCAGTCGACCTGGCGCTTGAGCACAAAACCAATGTACAGCGGGATTTTCTTCAACGCGTAGAACGGCGCATACAACAAGGCTGAAAACGCGATGATCCCGCGACCGAACCGACTCCATGCCAGCAAGACAGTCACGCCCAACAGTGCGAGCCCGAAAGACGCGATCAAGGCTGGCGCCAACGCGCCGCCGAGCAACACCACCAGCCATGAGAGGCTGAAGGCGACCACCAGCAGCAACGTCAGCAAGGCCAGCGGCGGGACCAGTAAATCCGCGGTCATTGCCAGAAGATTCAAGTTGCCTTTGCGGATAGCCTCTAACAGCAACCTTGGCGCATCACTGAGGATGACCCCGAGATGACCATGCTCCCAGCGTGTGCGCTGGATGCTCAGGCCTTCGTCGCTGCGCGGAAAATCACTGCTGACCAACGCACCGGGGCAAAACAGGGGCGGTTTGCCGCTTCGGCAGAAATCCAGGCCCATCTTCAAATCTTCGACGATGTGGCCACTGGCTAATTCGATCAACGCCAGATCCCGCCAGACGAACGCCATTCCCGAGCCCATCAACGAACAAGGCAACCCCAGTCGGGCCCACCCCTGCGCTCGCACCTGATTCTTCACGCACCAGGCGAATTCGGCAATTTGCACTTTCAACCCGGAGCCTGCCGGCGCATGCATCAAGTACAGGGCCTGTGCTGGACGCCCGGAGTCGATGCAGCACAGTGCCAAACGCTCAATCGAGCCTTTACCCACCCGCGAATCGGCATCGACAACAATCATCACGTCCGGTGCATCGCTGGCCAGGTAACGCACCCCGAAGTCCAGTGCATACCCCTTGCCTCGCTGCTGAGCATTGCTGCGCTCCACCACCTCGGCACCTGCGGCGCGGGCCAGCGCGGCCGTGTCGTCAGTACAGTTGTCCGCGACAACCACCAGGCGATCGCCCGCCAGCAGTTGCGGCAGAATGCTGTTCAACGTCGCGACGATCAGCGAGGACTCGTTGTGAGCCGGCACCAGCACCGCCACCCTCGGTCGCGATCCTTGCGCCGGTGCAAGCGATCGCACCGGCAGGCCGGCCAGCAGCACCTGCACGAACAACACCCACACCGGCAGGACGATGAGTATCAGCAGTGCACTGAACAGCCAACCCAGTAACGTGATCATGCGTGCGCCTTGAACAATTCAGCCAGCTTGGCTGCTTCGGTATCGATATCGTGCCGCTCCAGCACCCGCTGATACGCGGCATCGCCCATCCGCTGCAACACCTCGACAGGTTGCGCGAGGCAGTCGGCCAGCGCCACCGCCAACTCATCCACGGCACCTGCGGGAAACAACCAGCCGTTCTCGCCCTGACGCACCAGTTCGGGAATGCCCGCCACGCAGGTCGTCAGCACAGGCCGGCGCAAGGCCATGGCTTCCATGATGACCACCGGCAAGCCCTCGGCGAAGCTCGGCAACACCAGGGCCCGCGCCGCCAGGATTTGCGCCCGCACCTGATCGCTGCTGATCCAGCCGGTAATGCGCACCTGCGCCTGCAGGCCGTGTCGCGCAATCAGGGTTTCGATCTCTGCACGCATTTCCCCGTCGCCGGCCAGTACGATCTCGAACACCACGCCTTGCGCCGCCAGTTTTCGCGCTGCCTCAAGCAACAACAGTTGCCCCTTCTGCTCGCACAAGCGCCCCACGCACACCAACCGTGGCACAGACGGCACAGCGACAGCCGCCACCTCATGAAACGCCCGCTCCAGGCCGCAGTGAACCACCTTGACCTTTTCCCAATGCGCATGCTCCACCCAGCGAAACAACTGGCTGCGCCCATAGGAACTGATCGCTGCGACAAACGCCGCGCGCCGGACTTTCTCGCCCAGATGGATAAATTGTGGTTTGTCGAACTCTTCCGGGCCGTGCACGGTAAAGCTGTACGCAGGCCCGCCGAGCGCACGGGCCAACATCACCACCTCGGTTGAATTGGTGCCGAAATGCGCATGCACATGCCTGGCACCGAACGCTTGCAACCAGGACAACAACCGGCACGCCTCGAACAAATAGATCACATGGTACGGCCACGGCCGATCGGCACGCAGGCCCATGCGCAACGCCAGCCACAGCGTCGAAAAAAAGCGTCGCGGCTGCGCGCGCAGCACTTGCAGCACCGGCCCTGCCAGCGCTTTGACTCCGCCCTGCAACACATAGTGGGTCTGGGCTTGCTCGGACACGTCCTCGGCATCCACCAACTGCGCATCCCAGCCGCGCAGGGCAATGCGCTGCACTTCAAAGCCCTGACGCTCCAATGCCAGAATCTCGCGACGAATGAAGCTATGGCTGACTTTGGGGTATTGATTGATGAAGTAAGCGATACGCATAAGCACCAAGCTTGGCTGTCGTTGCGGTGAATGATTACAGCGGGGCATCCCACAGTAGTTCAGCGGCCTGGAACGTCAATCAGCCCCACGCGGGTGGCTATAACTGCCAATCAACACGCCGTCTATCTTTTTGAACGTGTCCTCCAGCAACTCATAACGCCTGCGGTACATGGCGCGTTTTTTCGACGCGATACTCTCAAGCGGTTTGCTCGACGGGGCCATGGGGATTTCAAAGAAGTCTTCCCGCGCTGACGGCGTCGCGCCATGCTCCAGCCAGATCACATCGTAATTGGCCGCCAGGTCCTGGTTTTTTTCAGCACCAAAATAGGCGTGCCGGTGATGACGGAACCCATCGCTTACTGCGTAGATCTTTTCAACGCCAATCCGGGTCGCGATGTATTTAATGACTTCAATCAGAAAGCTTCGTGGCCGAAGACCTTCGAAACTTTTTGTCAGCTCCCGGTAAATGTCCAGGGAGCGTTCGCTCTCTACCCCTTTGTGAATCCCTTGCACGGCACCGATGAAAATACACAGCTCACCCTCGGTGCAACACAAGGTGAACGCAATCGATGCAATGCGTAAATCACCCTGAAACAGGTTCAACACCAACTCGCCTTCGCGCATAAACCAAATGGGTCGATCCAGCACCAGGGAACAATCGGCAGCGAAGGCCGACAAGTCACTCAACACCAGACTTTCACTTCGACCAAACAGCAATAGCTGCGGACAGCTTTTCGTCACCACCTCATAGTGCGACGCCAACACACTCAGTCGGTCCTGAGGGTTCCAGCTTTTGCTGATGTAGGGCCAATGAACGACCCCCACACAATCCCCGCCCAACTTCGCAAAACCGGCGCTGCCCAAAGCGTTCGACATGCGCCCGGTGAACAGCTTGAGGTCAGCCCAGTTCTTCGCCACTAAAATCATTAATTCGAGCTTGTTTTTCACGGCTCTCAATGAATAACCAGCGTGTAAAGAAAACGCGTTTTTCAGCAGTTGCCAGTTATTCATTTAAGTCTCACTTGTATTCGATCAACGCGGACTTGCGAGCGCCGAACCTGTTCAAAAGAAACTTCAATTGCCCCAGCATCTCGGGAAATTTTCCCAGCACCAGAAAGAATGCCTGCAACCAGTTTTCCCGCGCGGATCCCGAACCCCGACGGGCCAGGCGCACGACCTGCAATGGGTAGACCAGCAACAACAGCAGGCCAGCCCCTCCCAGCACCAGGCTGGCGAGAACAGTTGCCAGCGGAATGCCCAGGCCCCAGAACCACGCGCGGCGTGACTCACGCAGCCAATGCTGCTCGGGGGCCGCCCCATGCAAATAAGCACCTTCGGCAAAAGCGTAGCCGCCGCGCAGGGTTCGCTTCCACCATTGGCCGAACCGGGTCATGGTCGCATCGTGCAGGGTCATTTCCTCAGGCAGCCGCCAGACTTTCCAGCCCTTGGCACGCAGCCGCACACACAACTCGGGCTCTTCCCCGGCAATCAGATCCGGGCGAAACCCCGACACATCGGCGAAGGCGTCAGCCCGCATCAACGCATCGCCCCCGCAGGCCTTGGCCTCGCCTATCGGCGTGTCCCATTCGAGATCGCACAACAGGTTGTAAATCGAATGCTGAGGAAAGCGTTCACGGCGCCGCCCACACACCACTGCCACCTCAGGGTGCGCGTCCAGAAAGGCTTGCGCCTTTGACAGCCAGCCGCCGACGACCTCGCAATCACCATCGACGAACTGCACATGACGCAGCGAAGGCAACACGCGTTGCACGCAGGCAAATCCTTCATTGCGCGCGCGTGCAGCGGTAAAGGGGATGCTCATATCCAACTCGACCACCTCGACGCCAAGCGCCTGCGCCATTGGCACCGAACCATCGGTTGAGCCGGAGTCGACATAAACGACCTGCTGCACGGCATCAACCAGCGACGCCAGGCAACGCTGCAACCGCAGTCCTTCATTACGACCGATCACAACGACACCCATGCCGGTAGTCATGACGCTCACTCAGCGCCGCCATCGAAACAGGCCTTCGGATAACTCATGAGTACTCCTCTGTTTCTACTGACTTCCTTTTCTTGATGGTCGCGGGCACACCCACGGCCACCGAATCGTCGGGTACGTCGATCAGCACCACGGCGTTGGCGCCGATCACGACATTGTTACCAATGCGGATGTTGCCCAATACCTTGGCCCCGGTGCCGATATCCACATTATTGCCAATAACCGGGGCAATCGGCTCGTTCACATTCTTCAGGCCTACGACGACGCCATTGCGGATCCGGCAATCATCGCCAAACTGCGCATAGCCACTGATCACAATCCCGCCGAAATGATCGATGACGAAGTTGCGCCCGACCACGACTTCACAGGGCAACTCGATGCCCGTCATGATCTGCACCAGTTTGAAGAGCACTTTATAGATAAAGGAGAGCAGTTTACGTAGCAGTGCCGGGCGCACACCGTAGCGCCAGCGCCCAAAGCGATAAACCAGCATGACCCAGAATCCCTGAGCGCCCCAATCACCACCATAGGCACGCAAGTCCGCCCGTATATTCTCGAACATTGATTGACCTACCGTGTGGGTTGGGTAGCGAGTCGGGTTTCACGCAGCAGCGCCCAAGTGGCACGCGTATGCTGCCAGCACGCCGCGATGGCGGCTCGGCCACGACCTTTGAGCAGCGCCTTGAGCGCCAGAATCAGATCCCCCAGGCAAACCAGGAACATATGCCAGCCCAACCCCAGCAGGCCGTGGTGCTTGCGGAAGTACAACAGCTCGCTTTCGATTTGCATCCTGGGTATTTGCCGACTGACCGCGTTGAGTTCAACCACCGTTTTGGCGCTTTCACCACCGATATGTACCACCGTGGTATGCGGGTAAAAAACCACCTTCCAACCGGCCTGTTTGACGCGTTTGCAGTGGTCAACTTCCTCGTAGTAAAGGAAGTAGCGCGGGTCGAACAAGCCCACCTGGTCGATGACTTCCCGGCGAATCAGGTAATAGCACCCGGGCACCCAGTCGCATTCACGGACCGAGTCGTGATCCCATTCCATGTCGTCGACCCGCTTCACCACCGGGAAAAAGCGTTCAAGCCCTGCACGGGAAAGGAAGACATTCAACGGCGTGGGGAAATAGCGGCAGGAGGGTTGCAAGTCGCCTTCGCGTCCGACCAACCGAACGCCAAGCACGCCGCAATCAGGATGAGCCTCCATGTATTCGAGGGTTTTGTTCAGGGTGTCGGCGGCAACGAAGGCATCGGTATTGAGGAGTAACGCGTACTTGCCCTGCAAGTGTTCAACCAACTGATTGTTGGCACGGCCAAAGCCCACATTTTTGTCATTGGCCAGCAGCAACGCCTCCGGGCAAATGGAGGCCAGACACTCCAGCGAATTGTCGGCAGAGGCATTGTCCACCATCAAGTAGCGCGTCAGATCCGCACTGTTTGACTGGCGCAATGCATCAAACATCGGCTGCAACAGCTTCGCTGTGTTGTAGTTGACGACCAGCACATCAAGGGGCGTATTGATCATTTGGGTGACTCGCCAAAAAAGTACTGCACTCGCATGGCCATCAGCGCCGGCTCCACGCCTGGATCATAGGCACCGTTGCGTTCTCTGATCAGGTCCATCCACGGATAGTCGTTGCAGCGCGTCTCGAATTTTTTCATCAGCTCGTCAACGGTACAAATGACCCTCGCTGGATTGCCCGCGACCACGACACCAGGCGGAACATCTTTCCTGACAACAGCACCTGCGGCGACAATTGAGCCCGGACCTACGGTCACACACGGCATGATGATCGCAGCATGCCCGACAAAGCAGTTGTCACGGATGTCGACAGGTCCGACAGCATCGAGTTTTACGTTGTAGATAGTGGAGAAGAAAACGGCACCATCGTGGCAGAACAGCGTGCAATCCGCTAAAGCGATGTTGTTGCCGAGGCGCACCAGCGAAGGGTCAGCGATATTGCACCCGACATTGATCCACACATTGCTGCCGACGGAATGCAGTGATCCCCAGCGCGCCAGATATCGAGCCCACTCGAACCCGTCAGGATTACAAAACCGTTTAAAGAGCCAGCGTCCCCGCCCCGTTTTGTTGACGTAATAACTTACAGCACGTCTTGCCAGCCCTATCATCCTGTCAGCCTCACAAATCCTGCGATGTTCATCCGTGCCAGAGCCAGGTACACCCCGGTTTTTTTGATTGTAGTATCAGGAATATCTGCCCGCCGGGCCCGCTTGATGATTGAGATGATCTGCCAGCCTCAGGGTAAGCTGTAAAAGCGGCATGGTCGGATTGCTCGCACCGGCTGTAGGAAAGACACTGCTGCCCGCCACGTAAAGATTCTCGGTGCCGAACACTTTGCAGTTCTCGTCGACCACACCGGACTCAGGCGCCGAGGCCATCCGTGTAGTCCCCATATGATGAGCATGGGGCGTCACTTTCAGTGGCACAGAGACGTCATACACGTACTCATGCAGCTTGACGAAGCCCAACCCCGTTTCGGCAAAACACTTCGCCACCTCCAGCCCTATCGATTTGATGGTATGCCTGTCTTCGAGGACCAGCTCCCAGTTGATGTTGACCTTGCGCATCCCCAAGACATCTCGCGCCTCGAGCAAATTGACGCGGCTGTTAAGGTTGGGAAATTGTTCGATGAGGGTGGTAATCACCCCGTCGCCAGGGCAATTGAAATTCGTAATGAAATCGATCTTGTGCCCCATTCCGACGTCGCAGACGAGGGTCTCCAGAAAACCCTTGATGGCCGCTGTTCGCCCATAGGCTTTGACCTCCGCCAGCAACGCAGCAGAAACGTTCCCTTTACCTGACTGAAAGTGCGCGACAAACGCATCGGTGGTGAAATACTGCCGAGGCTCGGTACTCTGCCCCTCCCCCAGAATGAAGGTACCCAGCTCGAGGTTCAGGTGTTCCATGAAACATCTGCCGACGAAACCGTCCTTGCTGACAATGCCGGCGGATGCCAGGGACTCGCTGTTCATCAGCTGCCGGGCATTCTCGATGGCGCCCGTCGCCAGAATGAATTGCTTTGCCTTCACTCGTTCCCGGTGCTTCTCGTAATCGGACACAACGATGGTGGCTATGCGGCCGGTCTTGGCATCGAACTCAAGATCGACACAGTTGCAATTGATGAAGACATCAAGCCCCTCGGTCTCTTGAAGTTCCTTGGCGTATTTTTGTGCAAATCGTGTCGGCGGGCTCAGCAGGAAACGATCCGCGTCAAAGTCGTTGCCATCCATGGACGCATTAATGGCCTTGAATCCGGAATCCGTCGGAAGATCCACAATAGCCATGGCCGCTGGCAGATAACGCTCGATCTCGGAAAACGCTATGGGCCAGCCGGGCAGTTTGACCGGAGGAGCCATTTCGAAGTCTGACTTCTCGAAGGGACGGCAACGCCCCGCCCAGTGGTTGGACGTGCCGCCGAGAAAGCGCAGGCGTGTTTCATGTGCGTAGACATCCAGGCCTGTCGAGGGGCAGTCATAAAGGGTTTGCGAGGGCTGCGAATATTCGTGCCCCCCGCCCTCGATCAGCAACACGTGCCGACCATTCCCGGCCAGGCGCAACGCCAGCGTGATGCCCGCCGGCCCGGCCCCGATGATGCAGAAGTCATAATGATCGCGGAGTTCTTTCTGCGATTGGTAATCTTTGATCATGTTCGCGTTTGCCGAAAATACTGGGCCGGCAACACCCAGCCGTTGACGACGACAAACCCGTTTTTTTCAGAAGAAGGCGAAGCAAGGAGCGAGGGCAGTCCAAATGTCATCCCCCCCAGACTTAATAGAGCGAACGCCTGGAGGAGTTCTCTGCGCCCCATCGCGGAGATATTCAAATCAAGTTCACTCATGCTTCAAGCTCCCCGACATTGAAATTGAAGACTGCAAAAGACTTGAATCAAGTCAAAGCCAATTGGCAAGGCCCAACACTAACTCCCCAAACCCGACGCCTACCAGCACCATTGGCAGTACAGCCAGCTCTCGTTTGAGATTGAACAGCCCCACACGACGGTTCACATAAACAATTAGCACAAGTGTAGGAAACGTATGCAGCGCGACACCCCAAATTGCATATTTCACGCCGCCAACGGCCAGCAGCAGCGGCAGTAACACCCATAACGAGATGGCGCGAATAATGTTATCCATGGCCTGGTACTTCGTGAGCCCCAAGGCAAGCCAGGCTTGATGCGCCACGCCATAGCGCAAGATGAAGAAAGACAGTGAGAGCACGGCCATCATGTTGCCGGCCTCGGCATAACGCTCATCATATAACCAGTGAATGATGAGAGGGCTGATGACCCACAACAGCCCGCAAATAAACAGCAAGGCGATGTCGATAATCAGTCTGAAGCGGTCATACAAAGCGCGCAGCCGTACGGTGTCATTGCTTCTTGCCGCCTCGCTGAAAGCTGGCAACGCCACGGCGCCAACCAGCCTCTGCGCGCCGAGAGTAATAGCCCCCAGAATCAGCACGGCAATGGAATAAACACCCAGTTCGGCGGCCGACATGCTGCCGCCGAACCAGATGCGATCGCCATTCATGGCCAATACGCCCACTGCCGACGACAACAATATCCAGCGCCCGAAGACGACCAGCTCCTGGAGCGCACTGCGATCCCACTGCAGATGGTTATGCGGGCCCTTAAACCAGAAATGCCCCAGAAGCAGACTGACCAGGGCGGAAACCAGACCCGCCCCCACCAGCGACCAGATAGACCGGGTGAAGTAGCCGATAACCAGCATCACCAGCAGGCCGGAAATCTGGGACGCAAACTCGGCGAGCACGACTTTCTTTTGCTGGAATGCACGAACGGCCACGTCGACCTTTGTCGACTGAAAACCATAGATGAGCGCGGACAAGCCAGTAACGGCCAACACCAGCGGCAACTCCGGTGCGGCATAGGTGGATCCAGGCGACCACAGATTGATGACCTGCGCAAACCAGGCCAGGCCTGCAATCAGAAGCGTCAAGGCAAAAAGGATAAAACCGCGCACGATCTGCACGGTCCAGACGGTATTGAGAAATACCGGATCGTCACCACGCGGGCTCTGGATGATGTTCTGGCGCAAGCCCACATCGGAAAGCAAATGGATAACGACCGAAACGGTGGTAGCGATAATCATGATGCCGAACATCTCCGGCATCAGCAGGCGAGCCATGATCAGGTTGCCGCCCAGGCGCACGGCTTGAGAGGTGACAAGTGCTCCGAGATTCCATGCTCCGGCGAATATCGCTCGCTTGCGCAGGCTCAACGATGGCGATAAATCAACTGAAGGCATAACATCAATCCCGGACTCTGTGGCACGAACGTTACTATAGCCGCAATCAGGCAATCCACTATGCTTCGCTCACCACTCAATAAGTTTAAAAACTCATGCCTGAGCACTTACGCGCGTTAACCGTCATTCTGGTTCTGGCCGGCATCGTTTTTACCCTTTCACGCCGGGCTGCAGCGGACCTTATCCCCTACAGCGACTTCACGCGTCGCCGCAATCTGTGGTTCGTGTTGACGCTCCTGGTCTTCGTCTCGCACAGCTTCTGGGTGTATGCAGCCGTTGCCGCCGTCATCATGACCGTCGTGGGAAAACGCGAGCGCAACCCCATCGCGCTGTTCTTCTTTCTGCTGTTTCTGGTCCCGCCGGCCTCGGCGCAGATTCCAGGCTTGGGCGTGATCAACTACTTTTTCGATCTCAACCATATTCGCCTGCTGTCCTTGTGCGTTTTGCTGCCGGCGTTTTTTGTGCTGCGCCAGCGTGCAGACACGCTGGCATTCGGGCGGACCTGGCCTGACAAACTGTTGGCCGCCAACATCCTGCTGGCGAGCCTGCTATTGCTGCGCGAAACCACGCCCACCGACACCTTGCGCCAAGTGCTCTACATGTTCATCGAAGTTTTTCTGCCGTACTACGTGGCCAGCCGGGCACTGAAAAACCTCAGCGACTTCAAGGACGCACTGTTGGCCTTTGTCCTCGCCTCCATGGTGTTGTCGATTATTGGCCTGTTCGAATTTGCCCGCAGCTGGCTGCTGTACAGCGCGTTGATCGATGCCTTGGGCATGCAATGGGAAATGTCCGGATACCTGAACCGTGGCGGTTCATTGCGCGCCAGCGCCACGACCGGCCAGGCGATTGCGCTGGGCTTCGTGATCAGCACAGCCATCGGCTTTTATATGTATCTGCAGGAAAACGTGCGCAGCAAGTTCCAGCGCCGCCTCGGCGCACTGCTGCTGGCCGGCGGGTTGTTTGCACCGCTGTCGCGCGGCCCGTGGATCGGGGCCGCCGTCATGATCGCAACCTTCATCGCCACCGGCCGCAGCGCTTTCAAACGCCTGATTCTGCTGGCGTTGGTCGGCGTGCTCGCCCTGTCCTTGCTGGCGGTCGTGCCTGGCGGGCAAAAAGTGCTGGACCTGCTACCGTTCTTAGGCACGATCGAAGTAGAGAACATCACGTACCGGCAACGCTTGATCGATAACGCAATGATCGTGATCCAGCGCAACCCCTTGTTCGGCGCTTTCGACTTCCGCAACACGCCGGAAATGCAGTCCATGATTCAGGGCCAGGGCATCATCGATATCGTGAACACCTACATCAACGTGGCGCTGCAGGTCGGGTTGATCGGGCTGACACTGTTCGTGGCTTTTTTCGCCACGGTGCTCTTCGGTCTGCGCAAGGCAATGCGTTCTTTCTCCGACAAGGACGATGAGACGCGCCGACTGGGGCGTGCGCTCTTCGCGACGCTGGCGGGCATATTGGTGACCATCGTTACCGTCAGCAGCATCACGGTAATCCCCGTGGTGTATTGGTCGGTGGCCGGGCTGGGCGTTGCCTATGTCCAGATGGTTCGCAAGCTCAGGCAAACCTCACCTGCAACCGCTGTAAGTGCCCATCCTCAACTCCGGTAATGCCAATGCCCAGCTTGTTTCGCCGCACACCTCTGCTGCTCATCGCGCTCCTGTGCGTTGCCATCTGGCCGTTCAGGAGCTGGGCGTCGGACTGGGTCGCGAGCGTGGATGAGCGCAGCGGCCTGCCGATGCTGACACGCGGTGGCAGCCCCGTCTTGGCATCGACATTCACCTTCTGGGGAAGCAACTGGGAGTGGTTGTATTTTGCGTCCCGGTTCAAGGCAAACGCCCCCCACAGTTACTCCCTGGAAGGCCAGAACAAAGACCTGGACTTCGACTTGACGGCGCAGATTCAAAAGGACGGCGAGCAAAAGCTGACCTGGAACTTTGCCCTCGATGCGCACAGCACGAAGTCGGGTGTAATGGGCGGAGGCATCGTCTTCAAGTTTGACCCGGCACTGTTCGCTGAAGAGATGGGCGAACCGGTGCTGCTCCCCGACAACAGCGGCTGGGCCTGGGGAAACGCACAAGGACGACGCATCGAGATGCGTTTTGAGCCGGCACTGGCGAGTGTCTATTTTGAACCCGGCGACCGATCCGAGGTGCGCGCTTTTTTCTACAAAACCACGATCAGGCCCGGCCAGCAAAACATCAAAGCCACCCTGAGCGTCTCGGGTGATGTGACACTCGGCCCGACCCTGACCGAGCGCTTTGGCCTGACGGACCCGACACGTTGGCCGAACGACAACATCGACATAAAAACCTCACCGGTCGATCTGTCGTTTCTCAATGCTGACGAAAAACCTGCGGGCAAGCGCGGTTTCGTCAAAGCGTCCGGCGAGCAGCTGATGTTCGCCGACAACACCCCGGCGCGTTTCTGGGGCACCAACATCACGTCCTACGCGCTGTTCCAAACGTCCGACGATGCAATCAAGCAGCAAGCCAAACGCCTGTCGGCACTCGGTTTCAACCTCGTGCGACTGCACCACCATGACTCACCCTGGGTCAGCCCGAACATTTTTGGCGAGCGCGACCTCACGCATGACACTCAGCAACTCAGCGCGCAGTCGCTGAAAAAAATCGACTGGTGGATCAAGTGCCTGAAAGACGAAGGTATTTATGTCTGGCTCGACATGCACGTCGAGCGAGCCCTTATGCCGAAGGACAACATTTTTGCCTTCGATGAGCTGCCAAAAAATGAGCAGAACAACGCCAGCCTCAAGGGTTACGCGTATGTAAACATCACCATTCAGCAGGCCATGAAACGCTTCACCGAAGCCTACATGACCCACGTAAATCCCTTTACCGGCCTCGCCTACAAAGACGAGCCGGCAATCGCCGCCGTCCTGATCACCAACGAAAACGACGTCACTCAACACTTCGGCAATGCCCTGTTGCGAGACAAGGGAGTTCCCAAGCACTGGAAACTCTACAAAAACCAGGCCGATGTCTTTGCCAGCCAGCACAATCTATCGCAAGGACTGACCTGGCGTTCGTGGGAGCATGGCCCCTCCAAACTGTTCCTTAACGATCTGGAACAGCGTTTCAACGTAGAGATGATTCAGCATCTGCGCGACCTCGGCGTGAAGGTGCCCATTGCCACCACCAGCAGTTGGGGAGGTGACGGCCTGAGCTCATTGCCGGCCTTGACCAGCGGTGATGTCATCGACGTTCACAGCTACGGCGGCGCGGGCCAGCTGGAGAAAAACCCGCTCACCTCCGACGGCATCATCGACTGGATCGCCGCCGGCCAGGTGACAGGCAAACCCCTGACCGTCACCGAGTGGAACAACGAACCATTCCCGACACCCGACCGCCACTCGTTGCCACTCTATGTCGCCGGCACCGCCAGCCACCAAGGCTGGGACGCGCTGATGCAATATGCCTACAGCCAGCAATCATTCGACGGCGACTGGGTAACGGCCGATAACTGGCACGCCTACAACGACCCCGCCATGCTGGCCACCCTGCCCGCCGCCGCCTTGCTCTATCGTCGCGGTGACGTCAGCGAAGCCAACACGACGTACGTCTTCGCACCGACGCCCGACACCCTGTTCAACAAACCCGTGTCACCGGCCAATTCTGCACTGCTGCGCACGGCGATGGAGATAGGCAAGCTGCAAATCGCCATGCCACAAACGCCGGAACTGGCCTGGTTGCAGCCGGGCATTATCCCGAGCACTGCCAAGGTGTTTCATGACCCTGACCAGTCGTTGCTGGACGCCAATGCCAGCGAGTCCACGACGGATACGGGCGAGCTCAAGCGCAACTGGAAACAAGGCATCTACACCATCGATACACCCCGTACCCAGGCTGTCACCGGCTGGATCGGCGGCGAATCGATCAGCCTCGGCAACATCAAGGTGCAAGTGAAAACGGCGAATGCCAGTGTGGTGGTGCAGAGCCTGGACAACGCACCCGTCGCACAATCGAAGGATTTGCTGATTTCATTGGGCACCCGCGCCATCCCCAAGGAAGACGACAAAACACCGTTTTATGTGGAGCCTCTGGAGGGCACGCTGAGCCTCCAGGCGCCGCCTGGCCTGACGCTCTTCACCCAAGGCACGCTCGCACAAATGAAGAAACTGCCCGCAACCTATGTTGATGGACGCTATACGATCAAGTTCGACGACCTGCAGGCGTCCAATTGGTTGTTTTTGAGAAAAAACGCCACTCGCTGACGCTGCAATCCGCTTGCACAGGAACAGTTTCCAGGAGGTCAGGATGAAGTTTTTGGTGATTGGCGGCGCAGGCTACATCGGCTCGCACATGGTGAAACAATTGCTGCGTGCGGGTCACGAGCTGGTGGTGGCAGACAATTTTTCCACCGGCTACCGCAGCGCCTTGCCGGGCGGAAAGCTGGTCGAACTGGACATCGCCGACGCGCAAGCCCTGGACGATGTTTTTGCTGCTGAACATTTTGATGCGGTGTTCCACTTCGCTTCATTTATCCAGGTCGGCGAATCCGTCACCGAGCCAGCCAAGTATTACCGGAACAACCTCGCCGCTACGCTGACGCTGCTACAAGCCATGGTGCGCGCGAAGGTCAAACACTTGGTTTTTTCCTCGACCGCCGCCGTCTATGGTGACCCGGTATACGTGCCCATCGACGAAGAACATCCCAAGGCCGCCATCAACCCTTATGGCCGCAGCAAGTGGATGGTGGAGCAGATACTGGAAGACTTCGACCGCGCCTACGGTCTTAAATCGGTGTGCCTGCGCTACTTCAATGCCGCCGGCGCCGACCCTGAAGGACAGCTGGGTGAACGCCATGAACCGGAAACCCACCTGCTGCCACTGATCCTGCAAGCGGCCTCGGGCCGACGCGAATCCATCACCGTGTTTGGTCGGGATTACGACACGCCGGACGGCACCTGTATTCGCGATTACGTCCACGTGGTCGATCTCGTTGCCGCTCACGCACTCGCCGTGGATTATCTGCTGGCCGGTGGCGCAAGCACGGCGTTCAACCTCGGTAACGGCCAAGGGTTTTCAGTACAGGAAGTGATAGACACTGTGCGTCGCGTCACCGGCCAGGACTTCTGCGTCAGTGACGCGCCCCGCCGTGCCGGCGACCCGCCACGGCTGGTGGCCGACCCTCGAAAGGCCAACGCGATACTGGGCTGGCAAACTCAATTTGCCTCGCTTGAAGAGATCGTGACGCACGCCTGGAAGTGGGAGCAGAAGCACCCTTGGCACTGACAGTCGGCGCTGGCGCATAACGCGCCGCGCGCCGAAGGGTGACGCGCTAGTAGTAAGAGCGGTTTTGCGGCTCGGCTTTGTTCAGCACCGTGCCAATCAGATTGGCTGAGCCCAGGTGATGCAAGCTTTCCTCGATCTCTTTCTTGCTGTTCATGCCGTTGGCGACCACGAGCAGGACGCAGTCGAATTTCGGCAGGACGGTAATGACATCGTCCGAGCTGAGGATTGGCGGCAAGTCGAAAATCACGATACGCGAGTTGTAGCGTTCACGCAGATCACTGATCAAATGGGTCACTGCGGGCGATGACAACACCTCGGTGGAGAGAGGAATCGGCTTACGGGTCGGCAGGACGACAAAACGCGGCAAGGTCGGGTTGACCAGAACCTCTTGCAGTTCCGCTTCGTCGGCCAGGTACTCATTGAGCGATTTATCCATCGGCAGACCCAGGCAGGCACCCACTGTCGGACGGCGCAGGTCAAAATCCACCAGCAATGCAGTCTTGGTGGTGTGATGGGCGATGCTCATTGCCAGGTTGATCGCCAGGACCGTCTTGCCTGCCTCCGGCGTCGGCGAGGTGATGGCAAGCGTACGCCAGCCGTTTTCTTCCATGATTTTCAGAACTTGCGTGCGCAGCAGGTCGAACGCCCCGCCCATGTTCGAGTTCTTGTTGTACGCCACAATGCGGTTGCGCTCGAGATGATCCGGGCGCAAAGGCACAACTTTGGTTTGCACATAACTGAGCGCATTCAGACCTGCAGAGTGCCCGGTTGCGGTCATGGCTTTTGGCGTGGCCACGAGGGCCGAGGACGACTGTTTTTCATCATCTTCGGTATCGGTCTTGTTAAATTCCATGGCTGTATTCCTTATGCAAACCGGCCCAAAGCTTTAAAAATCAAAAGATCCAGTGGCATGTAGAGGAAGTGCACGAGCACCAGAAAGATCACGAATGCCACTATCCCACAGATGATCAAGCGCGTTCGCCACCTCTTGCGATTCGCCAGCTCCGCCTTGGTGTGAATGTAGGGAATGGCAACCAGTACACGCCGCCCCAACACGCTACCCAGGGCTTCAGCTCCGCGCACGCGCTGAGTCAGCATTTCCAGGAGCATCACCAATGCGCCAGCGCCCACAGGGGCAAGAACGAAGCCCATGGCAACCACTTTCTTGCGGTTCGGCCGTACTGGTTTTTCAGGCATCAGCGGCGACTCCAGGAGAACAAAACGCTCGGCTTTGTTTTCCTGTTCCAGGCTTTCGGAAATTCTCGCATTCATCTCCTTGGCGCGCATTTCCTCGTATTTCTTTTTCGCGTTGTCATGGTCACGCATCAGCGTGATCAGGCCGCGCTCGACTTGTGGCATTTCAATAATCTGCGCTTCGTATTCGGCTATTTTCTGCTGCGTCTGCTGCTTCTGATCGGCCAGCGACTTGATACGCGCGTCGGTGGCCGCGATCCGCGCCTGAGCCTTCGCTACATCCATACTGACGGACACTACCGAACTCCCCGCCACCGACTTGTTCGCCTCAAGTGCCGCAATCTTGCGTTTCACGGCACGCACATCGGGGTGGGCTTCGGTATACAGCGTCAGCAAACGGACGTATTCCGCCTTGAGGCTGCCCAGATCCTGCGGTTTGTCAGCGGCTGCACCCGCCACGCCAGGCTTGGTCGCTACGCCGGCATTGGCGGCGACAAGCTCCAACTCATTGAAGCGCAAATCCTCACGGGCAGCCTTGTAGTCACGATCGACTTCCTTGAGGTCGTTTTCGGCGCGGGTCAACATGTTCGTGAGCAATTCCCGATTCTCGGGCAGCGATTTGCTGTGCTCCTCCTTGTATTTCGCCACGCGACTGTCCTGGGCATTCAGGGCAACCTCGAGCTTGTCCGCCTCCTGCTTTGCGAACTCTGTGTTTTCATTGGCGCGCTCGGTGCGCTGCCGGATGTTTTCATTCAGGAACAGCGTCACCAGCTCGTTGGCCACTTTGTTGGCAATCTCTGGTTGGCGGTGCTCAAAGGAAAGACGAAACGCAATCGTCACTTCCCCGCGACCCTTGACCGCGGCGCTGACCAGGGTGACCCCGATCGTATTGCGCATTTCATCGATTTTCTCGGAAACGCTCAACTGCCGGCCTTGCGAAGAGAACAAGTTGTATTTGTCGATGATCGCTAAAAGATTCTCCCGGGTCATCACACGCTGGCGAATGACCTCGATGCGCTCATCGGCAAAGGTGCCGTTGTTTGTCGCGACCAGTTCAGGCGAGATCTGCTGCGACTCGATCAGGATCGTGCCAGAGGACTCGAACGTGGGCGGCAGCGACATCGCGACCGCGATGCTCACGCCAAGTATGGCTGCGCAACTCACGATCAACAGCACGGCGTGGTGTTTGACGATGGCGATGTAGTCGTTGACCGACATTTCGTATTCAGAGGCCATATTTCTCACACAACTGAATTTCAGAGACCGGGGTAACTGTAAATCAGTGTCATCCCGACAATATTTGCGCTGGCATCCGGCAAGCCGTCCTGCTGACGCTCCTTGTACGTGAAGGATAGGCGCGCAATCCAAAAAGGCGAGAGTTCTTGACTGATCCAGGCACTGTAATTAAGCAAAGTGTTTGGCGTCTGGCCTTTAGTGTCCTGCCAGGAGGCATCAAAACCGGTGCGTCGGATCTCATCGATGGCGTAACTGAATGTTCCCTTCAGGTTATCCGCCTCGACGAACCCGCCGTCACCGCTGGCGACCGTACTGCGACCGGCGTCGACGATTGCATCGAACCGCTCGCCGGTGTATTGCAAGGTCAATCCGCCCTGCCCCTTGGGGCCGTCACCCGAGCCGGAAACCTGATTGACGCCCGCGTACACCGTACCCTTGAACTGCTCGGAGAGCTGGAAGTTCACGCCGACCGTGGGTGTATAGCTGTTTGAGGAGGATGCCACTGCAGAGCCCTTCTCAGGCTCATAGCGCCTGACGCCCAAACGGGTGAACACCTCGGTCTGCTCGCTCCACGCGTAGCTCCACGTAAAGCGGGTGGCCAGTTCGTCGTAGTTGATCAGGGTCGGAATGTCGTAAGTGACATGAGTGTAGTCAGTCTCGTTGAGCAAGGTACTTCGCTCGCTGAGAGCCGTATGCCAGTTGCCGCCCAAGGTATACAGCTTTTGCGTGCCGTCGGCTGCCACCACGCCGGTTTCCTGAACGGCAGTAGAGAGCGTTGAACTCTCTTCATACCTGGCCTTGAGCCCAAAACCGCCCGTTTCGGTTTCCCGCTGCCACCCCAGTTTCAATCGGGGGTCTTCACGGTCCGTCACGATGTCGGTATCGGAAGAACGCACGACGTATACACCGAGACCGAATTGAAACTCATCCCGACCGGAAGTACCGACAAGGCCGTACTCGGGAGCGATGATGGTGCGGGTCACACCCTGCTCGCCACTCGTGAGCAACAGTGGATTGCTGTCGTACTCGACAGTCGAAGGCACCGCGATTGATGATTGCCAGGTCGCCGCATGGGCCACACCGGAACACGACAGGATCAGGGTTGCAGTGGCAACCCCGGTAGTTCGAAGAGCAAGCAAGTTAATCCTTAATGCATCGCGCAAGTCTAAGGCACGACCAGCGTATCGCCGGCCTGGAGGAGAATATTGGTGGACATGTCACGCCCGGACATCAGATCGCTGTAATTGACTGGCAGGATCTGTTGCTTGGTCCCGTTGAGTCGCACGACCTTGATTTCATCCTTGTCGGCAAACTTGTCGAGCCCGCCCGCCACGCTCAAAACCTGCAGCACTGACGTTTGACCTGATAAATGGACACTGCCTGGCTTCAACACTTTGCCCTGCACGTACACGAGATTGCCATCCGTGCTGGTGACGACAACGCTCACCTGCGGATCGGGTATGTACTTTACAAGTTTGGCAGCTATTTTCTCTTCGACTGCGGTGGTATCGAGACCCGCCACATCGACTTGCCCTGCCAGCGGGAAGGTAATGCTTCCGTTGGGAAGAACGATCACGTCCTGCTTGAGCTTGTCTTCGCCCCAAACGGAAACGGCAAGCTTGTCACCCGGACTCAACCGGTATGCAGCATCGTTTGCGACGGCATTGGAAATGCTGGGCATAACTGCCAGCGCGCAGACCACAGGTAACCAGAAACGCGACATCGGGATCCCTCCGCCTAAGTAGCCTTGCCAAGAGTCTTGCATAAAAACCGGGGTAAATCACTCTTGCTCATTTTTAGGTCAAGGAAACGATCAAGGGGTTGTTTTTTGCGCTCAACGCCGTGCGGTTTTCGTCGGCCTGACGCCTCTATTGCCTGCCGGGAAACAGCTGGCGAAGGAAGTTTTTTATTTAACAATAAGTTGTCGTTAAACATATCGACCTCGATGTCTGCCTGCCAAATTAATAGCACTCTGTTTAATAGAGCCCGTCATTCAGCTAATACATCGCCAAACCCACTAGCAGATCAAATTGATATCAATCACTAGTGTCAATGCGCCACACAATCGCCAGCAAAAACAAAAAGCTAGCTACACCTTCCGCCGGTTGGCAACCATGACAAAACCGAATAACGCGGATGAAAACAACCAGGCGGCAGCAGCTAACGGAACTGCATTCGATTGATTGGTGAGGGCATCATCCCCGCCACTCAAAACTTTACTTTGCGTACCTGAATCTGCCGTTAACTTGTCAACGGCAAGTTGCGCCATTAATCCGTCACAGGAAGAACTATTGACGGTAGCGCCCACCTTGGTGGCGGATTCTATAAGGCTGTTGATTTGATTTTTTGCTGTATCAGCGAAGCTGATATCGCTGGCCGAAGCTGCCGCACCAGGACCGTTTGCAACGGTTGAAGGGGCACCACCCTGCTCGGCGGCGGTCATGCCCGCTTTTGGACCATACGCTTGGCAAGCATCGCCCATGCGGTTAATTTCACGGGTCAAATTGGCCGTTTGTGCGGTGGCAATGGCCGCACCATTAAAGAGCACGCAGAACAAAACGGATTTGAGAACCAGTGATGAACGCATTGAAGCCCGCCTCCCTGCACACAGGGTTTTCCTGATATCGAATGAAGGATTCGTTACCCAGCTGATTGGAGCCTATAAGCACATAGCCAGCACGTCAATGGTCTGTCACAACAATAAATTAAAATAAAAATCAAGGCAGAATGGCGTCAATAAATCGACAATTAGTCCTCATCACAACAAGGGTCTCTATCTCCTTGAAACGACTCAAACATGGGCATCAGCCCTACCGAAAACGGGCCTGAACGCGTTGCTTTTTCCTCGCCGAAACACCGGCGACAAAAAACTATCGACGCTGGCCGCCATGCATCCACTCTCGCGGACTGACGCCGGTCTTGCGCCGAAATGCCCGGGCGAGCGCCGAAGGGCTTTCATACCCCACTTCATCGGCAATCAGGGCAATGGACTTGCCTTCACGCAAGCGTTTCTGGGCCAGGCTGATGCGCCAGCTCACCAGGTAATCCACCGGGGTCTGCCCCACCACCTGACGAAAGTGTTCGGCAAAACTGGCCCGGGACATGTTGGCCGCCGTCGACAACTCAGCCACAGTCCAGGACTTGCCGGGCGTGTCGTGCATCAGGCTTAACGAGCGTGCCAGGCGTGGGTCGGCGAGACCGGCCATCATGCCGGGGCTTTGTTCGCGATTGGTCAGAATGTGCCGCAGCAACTGGATCACCAGCACTTCGAACAAGCGGTCCATCATCGCTTCGCGACCGCAAATGCCGCCGAAGGCTTCGTTGAACAGCCAGTCCAGCGTACCGGCCATGGTCGGCACTTCATCGAGATCAAGCACCAGGTAATCGGGCAACGCCGCCGCCAGCGCATTCCCCGCACCGCCATCGAACGTCAGCGAGGCGCACACCAGTTGCGTGTCGGACGTGTCAGCGGCAATCAATCGGTGGCGGTAAGGCCGTGGGAAGAAAATCAAGGTGGGTGTGTTGAGCTCAATCGCGCGCTCATCGGCCAGTTTCAGGGTCAGCTCGCCGGATTGCAGCAGATGGAGGTGCCCGCAGGCCTGATCACCGTCAAAACCGGTGGTGCCGCAAAAGGTCCCGCTGTGGAAGGTACCGGCGCTGACGCCGAAATGGCTGAGCAAGGTGGACAAGCGATCCATGGACAGGCTCCTGGCGGCATATTTGGACGATCAGTCGCATATCCTCGACGATTTGCAGCCAATAGACCAGCACTCGTCATTAGCATGGACCCCGTACCCAGCGCACACCGCGCCGTCATCTACGGAGATCCACCATGAGCCGCATCAACACCCTGAGCCTCGAACACGCCACCGACACCACTCGCCCGCTGCTGGAAGGCGTGCAGAAAAAAATCGGTTTTTTGCCCAATGTCTTCAAGACGCTGGCGCATGCTCCCGCCGTGCTGTCCTCTTATCTGCAACAGTCTGCGACCCTCGGTAAAACGTCACTGAGCGCCACCGAGAAAGAATCGATCTTCCTCGCCACGTCCCAGGTGAATGGGTGCGACTACTGCCTCGCGGCCCACACATTGTTTGCCGGCAAGGCCGGGTTATCCGCGCAAGACATCCTCAGCGCCCGCAGCGGCCAGCTCAATGCCTTTGCCACCCTCGCCCGGCAGATCACCGAAAGCCGTGGCCACCTGGGCAGCGAGCAGATCGCAGCGGCACGGGCAGCCGGGATCAACGACAGCAAGATTGTCGAAGTGATCGCTCACGTGGCCTCGCAGACCTTGACCAATTACCTCAACAACGTCGCCCTGACCGAGATCGATTTTCCGGCCATCGATGCTTGAACGACTGTCTATTCGGGAGAACCGCTGATGAACACCGTGACGCTCTATACCACTGACACTTGCCCTTATTGCCGCAACGCCAAGATTTTGCTGGCGAGCCGAGGCATTGCGGCACAGGAAATAAACGTTCAATCGGAACCTGGGAAGTTTGAGGAGATGCTCGGCCGCAGTGGTCGCCGTAGCGTACCGCAGATTTTTATCGGTGATGTGCATGTTGGAGGGTTTGACGAGCTGGCCAAACTTGATCGTCAGGGGGGGTTGATGTCGATGCTTGCTTGAGGCCGGTGATTTTTTGGGGGTGTACATATCCGTTGTTGTGGTAACGGCTGCTATTGGTTCCGCTTTTACAGCGGGTTACTTGGAAAAGCGCCAAGTAACCAAGCGCCTGCGCCCCTGACGTACGGTGGCTCGCTAAGGCTCGCCATGCCCTCGCTCCGGTCCTGCTCCGTGGGCCCGCCGCCATCGGCCATCCATGGCCGGGGGCGGCTAACCCGGCATCCATGCCGGGTTGCCCACTGCGCAGAACCTCC
>NZ_JAGYFX010000004.1:0-122084 GCF_019946615.1 Pseudomonas sp. BF-R-01 | reverse complement strand
GCGATAGCGTTTTCACGGACGCCATCGCCGGCAAGCCGGCTCCTACAGATTACGCGGAGGTTCGGAATTGTGGGTTCACGCAAGTCAACCTCGATTCGCACGCTGGATGACCTGCGGCGGTTGGCCGAAGGCGCGAATAAACGCCCGGCGCATCCGCTCGCGATCACCAAAACCGGTCTCTGTCGCCACCACATCGATGGCGTGCCGGCCGGTTTCCATCATCAGGCGCGCGGCCTCCACCCGCAGGCTTTCAATAGCCTTGGCTGGAGACTGACCGGTTTCAGCATGGAAGACGCGACTGAACTGTCGCGGGCTGAGGTTGGCGGCACTGGCCAGTTCCTCGACCGACAACTCGGACTTCAAATGCTGCTTGGCATAGGTCAACGCGGCTTGAATGCGGTCAGTCTTGGGCTCGAGTTCAAGCATCACCGAAAACTGCGACTGCCCACCCGCGCGCCGGTGGTAGACCACCAATTGCCGGGCCACCCGCCGCGCCACTTCTGCACCGAGGTCACTTTCCACCAGGGCCAATGCAAGATCGACACAGGCACTCATGCCCGCAGCGGTCCAGACGTTGCCGTCGTTGATGAAGATCCGGTCCTCCTCCACCTTCACCTTCGGGTAAGCCCGTTGCAACGCAGGCGCATGGCACCAGTGCGTGGTCGCTCGCCGACCATCGAGTAGACCGGCCTCGGCCAGCGCGATGGCACCGGTGCAGATCGATCCGACCCGGCGAGAGCTCTGACTGGCGCTGCGCAGAAACGCCACCATGCCCGATGAAACCGGACGGATCAGGTTGTCGCCCATTACCAGCAGCGTGTCGAACGAGCGCTGATCGAACGCGGTGGTTTCCACGCCGAAGCCGGCGGAGGTTTGCACCGTCCCGCCGTGTTCCGACAACAAGGTGAGGCTGTATACCGGCTCGTCGGCGGCGCCGTTGGCCATTTCAAACGCCGCACACATGGCCAGGCCCAGCACCTGAAATTCGGGGTAAACGATGAGGCCGATCTCGTGCATGACGCCAATTCCTGATGACCGCAAAGGAGGCTTGATAGCTTTTAAGGCCATCTAGCCTGCACTGTACGCCCTGATCAGGTCTACACCTAACAGAAAGGCGTTAGCCGGCAACACGAGGCTCGGCCGTGGTCGATGCGTTGAACTATGCGAAGTTATGAAGGGATCGCGGCTGGCACTCAGTGCCGGGACATCAACCCATGCAGCACACCGAACCGCAAACCGGGCTCGGAGGGAGTCATGTGCGAGACGCCGAAAACCTTAAACGCTGCCAGCATCAGCACCAGCCCACCGGGCAGGATGCTCAGGCGATGACTTTGCAGGCCCGCGAGCCTGAGTTGATTGACGTGCCCCACTTCCAGCAGGCGCAGCGACAGGCGCAACAGGCCGCTGTAGGTAATGCCGCTCTGGCCTTCGTCGTTCAAACCGTTGGCCTTGAGCACTTTGGCGAGCATCCGTGCGGTGCCTGATGAGCCGATCACCTGCTGCCAGCCCAGCGAGCGATAACGGCGCGCCACGCGCTCGAATTGCAAGGTGGCGACACGCTCGGCTTCCAGCAGCGCCGGGGCCGTGATGCGCCCTCCTTGAAAATAACGCGCACCAAAGGTGCCGCTGCCGATGGCAATGCTCTCGGTCAACAGCGGCTGCGCGCCCTGCCCAAGGATCAATTCCGTGGAGCCGCCACCGACGTCGATCACCAGCCGTTTGCGTTCCGTACCGGGAACCGTGTGAGCCACACCGGCGTAAACCAGCCGCGCTTCTTCATGCCCGGAGATCACGTCGATGCGAAAACCCAGATGCCGCTCTGCGCTGGCCAGGAACAATTGGGCATTGTCGGCTTCACGCACGGCGCTGGTCGCCACCGCCCGCACACGACCAGGCTCAAAGCCGCGTAACTTTTTTCCGAATCGCGCGAGTGCCTGCCATCCGCGATCCAGTGCCATTTCGTCCAGCGCACCGCCCTGAAAACCCTCAGCCAGCCGCACCGGCTCGCGCAGGGTTTTCACTTCCTGGATCACCAGTTGCTGGTTCCGCTTGACCGACTGACCGATCATCATACGAAACGCATTGGAACCCAGGTCGATGGCCGCAAACAGGGAGGCATCTCCTTTCATTGAGGTATTCCTTGCAAATTCATCTGTCAGCAGACCCAGGCCCGCTGTACGTTCAAGACGGTTTGCAAGAATTTTTACATGGGTTCGATGACATCCAGATGACATCGCTAATGGGCCTCTCCGCCCTTGGGCTTATAGAAGAGAAACATGCTGGTCTCGGTGGTCTTGATGTATTTGCCGGCCCAATCGGGGTGCACGTTGCGGTCGTGAAAATACATCGCGCCGTGGGTGCGGTCGTTGAGCTGCTTGTTGAGTGCCTTGCGCGCGATTTCCTTGGCGATCGTGTATTGGGTTTCTTCCTGGACCTGGTCGGAACGCCCGTCACACCACCAGGAAAACTGGCAATTCTTGGTTTCAGAACCTTGTTTGACCACCGCGCACACCGTGTCCGGAAAACCTTCATGGCCCAGGCGATTCATCACCACGCTGGCCACGGCTTCCATGTCGGCGGAGGATTTGCCCTTGGCTTCCCAATAAATGGAGCGCGCCAGGCAGGTGATTGCATCGTCCAGCGGCGACGCGCCTGCCGGGTCGACCGCCTGCACTTCGGAGGTGGTAATCGCTTCGGACTTGGGCACCGGCACATCGGCCCCCTTCTCCGCCGCTTTCTGTTCCAGCACTTCGGCCTTGTTTTCGGCCGCTTCCTTTTTTTGTTCCTGTTCAGTCGCCGCTGCCTGGCCGCTGAGTAGCGTGATTGCAAAGCAGGTCGCTATCCAAATCAAGCGCATGATCGACCCTTCTGAGTGGACTGGATTCAAGCATCAAACTGTCGACGCTGAGCGCCCCTGGCCGGCGACATCGCTTGATTGTAGTTGCCCGTTTTCATTTCGACAGATGGCCGACAACCTGTATTTCGGTGTGAAAAGGCATTGCGCTCACAGGGGTGAAATCGCGCATCATGGGCGCAGTCCGAACAAGGGAGATTTCCATGCGTGTCCTGCCACCCGTTTTGCGTCTTGCCACGTTGTCGCTGGGGCTGTTGTTCGCCATGAATGCGCTGGCGGCCGACGAGAAACAACTGATCGACTCGATCAACGATTACCGCAGCCAGATCCAGCGGTGCGCAGGCCAGGTCTCGTCGGAACTGCCACCGCTGGCGGGTGATCCACGGCTGGTGTTGTCCGCCACCAGCATCGGCAATCTGCAACAGGCCATGGTCGCCGCGAATTATCCGATGAAGAACGTGCAGGCGATCAGCCTGTCCGGGCCGCGCGATGCGGCGGCGGCGATGAAAGCGATCCAGGAGAGCTTTTGCCAGATCGTGCTCGATCCGCAATTCGTCGACATCGGCGTGAGCCGCCAGGACCGTGAATGGCGCATCGTGGTGGCCCGTCCATTGTTGAGCGCGCGCCTGGGCGACTGGCAGGCGGAAGGCCAGAAGCTGCTGGCCGAACTCAACGTCGCCCGCAGCCGTGCACGTCAGTGCGGCACGCAATCCTTTGCCGCCGCCACGCCGTTGACCTGGAACGCCACACTGGCGACAGCCGCCGAGACGCATGCGCGGTCCATGGCCAACAACAATTACTTCGATCACAAGGACCGCGACGGTCGCACGCCGGGTGACCGGGCAGAACTGGCGGGTTACAGCGGCCAGCAGATCGGCGAGAACATCGCCGCCGGGCAAGACAGCGTGCGCAAGGTCGTCGATGGCTGGGTCGCCAGCCCCGGCCACTGCGCGAACTTGATGAACCCGCAGTATCACGAGCTGGGCGCGGCGTATGCGGTGGACCCGAAGAGCGATTCGGGGATTTACTGGACAGTGATGTTTGGTTCGCCGTAAACGCCCGGCCCCTGTAGGAGCGAGCCTGCTCGCGATGGACTTCAGGGCGCCGCGTTCATTCAGGACAACGCGTTATCGTTAACGTCCATCACGAGCAGGCTCGCTCCTACAGGTTTCGTGTGCGATCCGCGTTTGGCGTTGTCATAGACTCTGTCAATCAACTGGTCATCTAAAGTGATTGGACGCCCCGGCCCGTTGCTTCTAGCCTGCGCGCACTCATTTCGTGAACAGCGCCCTCCGACACAGGCAAAGCACCATGATCGTCCGCCCCAAACCCAATCTGATCAACATCCTCACTTCGCTCAAGGGCTCGATTGCCAGGAAAATTGCGCTGCGTTGTCTGATGGTGACGCTGCTGGCTTCCATCATCGTGCTCGTGGAAACCCTGCACCCCAACTACTTCGCCAAAGTGAACGGGACGCCGTTCACCTTGCTCGGTCTGTCGCTCTCGATTTTCATGAGCTTTCGCAACAACGCCTGTTACGACCGCTGGTACGAAGCCCGTAAAGCCTGGGGCGAAATGATCGTCGCGATCCGCTCGATGATCCGCGAAACCCAAGTGATCAAGGACGCACACGCGCGGCAGAACATCCTGCGCAACCTTTGCGGGTTCGCCCACGCGTTGAACGCAAAATTGCACGGCAAGCGCGAACTGGACGCCGCTGGTGAGTGGCTTGAGCCGAGGCCGGACGACAACGCGCCGGACATCAGTGGGCGCATTCTCAACCATGTCGGTGAGCAATGTTCAGCACTCGGCGAGTCCGAAGCCATCAGTGAGTTTCGCTACACGATCATGGCCAACCACCTGACGAGCCTGAGCCGTTCGCAAGCGGCCTGCGAACGGATCAAGCACACGCCTCTACCCTTCGCCTACACCCTGCTGCTGCACCGCACGACCTACCTTTTCTGCCTCTTGCTGCCCTTCGCCATGGCAGAGTCGCTGGGCTGGCTGACACCGGTTTTCACCGCCATCGTCAGCTACACGTTCTTCGGCCTGGATGCGATTGGCGATGAACTGGAGGACCCGTTCGGGCGTGACGAAAACGATCTGCCGACCCATGCGATGGTGCGCAACATCGAGCGCGAAATCCTCGCGGCACTGGGTGAAACACAACTTCCCCCGGCCCTTGAACCCGTCGATTTCGTGTTGAGCTGAAACACCAGCGGGACAGGTTCAGGCCTACGCCTGAACCACCTCGATCCCCAGTTTCCGATAATCCCCGACATCGCCCGACGCCACATGGCGCTCGGTGATCAGCGTATGAATGCGGTTGCACGGCGCGACCACAAACGGCTCGACCGCGCCCAGTTTGTCCGCCGTGGTGACGGCGATCACCTGCGAAGCACTGTCGAGCAGTGCCTGTTTAACCGGCACCTCATCGAAGTGCAACGAGCTGATACCAACTTGCGGATGAATCGCGCAAACCCCGGTGAACAGCACATCAGCCTTGATGCCCTGCAACAAGCGCAGGGTCTCGTGTCCGCTGACCGACATTGTCGCGAGGTTGAGTTGCCCGCCTGCCAGAATCACCTTGATGCCTTTGTATTCGGCCAGGGTGATGGCGGTCATCGGCGAGGTCGTGATGGCGGTGATGGAAATGTCCGAAGGCAACGAACGCGCGATCTGCAGCGTGGTGGTGCCGGAATCGAACATCACAATCTGGCCATTCTCCACGCGACTGGCGGCGAGCTGCGCGAGGTGGGTTTTCACCTCATCGGTTTCGCTGACCCGCGTGAAGTAATCCTTGCCCGTGTCCTTGGGCCGAGGCAGCGCGCCGCCGTGCACACGTTGCACCAGACCGGCCGTGGCCAACTCCGACAGGTCGCGGCGGATGGTGTCTTCCGAGACGGCGAAATGCTGACTCAACTCGGAGGCCATGACCTTGCCGTCACGTTCGAGGATCAGCAGGATTTTCTGCCGGCGCAGATGAGGGAGTTCGGCGGCCGAGTGATGGTCGTGCATGTTTATGCCTGAGTTTGCTGGTTTGTGCGAGATTAGCCAAACCTTTGTGCAAACACAATCGATGCAGGGCTCAGGGGCCCCATCGCCGGCAAGCCGGCTCCTACAGTTCGTGAAACACCGCGATTGTGTAGGAGCTGGCTTGCCAGCGATGGCTTGAGGGTTGGCCGTCAGTTGATCGCGATTTGGGCCACATGGCCTGAGGTCACCAGCGCCTTCAGCGAGGTGTCGAACTGTTTCAGTGCATTCACTTGCAATGCGGTTTGCTGGTCGATCTGCGCGGCGATCTCCGGCGCGGCTTTGCCATGCACCCAGACCGAAGGCATTTGTTGTGTGCGCGAGCCCTCGGCCTTGCCGATGTATTGCAGGTTCGAGTCGTAGAATTTGGCCATGAACCGTGCTTCAACTTGGTTGTTGCGCTTGGACACCAGACGGCTGTAAGTGTCGAGCATCACCACCACGTCCGGGTGCGCCTGCACCAGCGCATCGAGGTTGTCGTAGACCGTCACCGAGGCAAACTCTTTCTGCAACGACCCCATCAGCCAGTTGATCGCCCGTTTCGGATCGGAGCTGTCGACGAAGGCGCTGCTGATGCGTGAATCCAGTTCAGGGTTCTTCGCGCCGTTCAGCGCGACCGAGTGGTACTGCTCAAGGTATTCGAGGGTGCTGACAGTGTTTTCGCTGTAGAGCACGCCCACTGATTGCGCGTGTTGCAAAGTCGCGGCGCTGTCGGCGACCGGCGGGAAGTGGCAGGACTGTTCGGCGGCGTATGCCGGCACGGTGGCGGCAACGCTGCCGGTCAGGACAGCGACAAGGGCCAGCAGGGTAGAGATTCTCATCGCGCAGGTTCCTTCGGTGGCGAATTCGGTATGTGGCTATCCTCCTCCCTTGGCGAAAAAACAGAACTTGCGATTCTTGATGATGGTTATTGATCAAACGAATGGTTGCGGCAAAAGGGACCGTTACCCCCTAGCCTCATGCCCCCGGCCGATCAGCAACCGGCGCATGCTGCGCCATCAACTCGACCACCCAATCAATAAACACGCGCAGCTTCAGGCTGATGTGCCGGTTCGGCGGGAAGGCCACATACAAGGGCATCGTCTCGAGACTCCAGCCCTCGAACAGCGGTACCAATTCACCGCGAGCCTCGTAGTCCCGGGACATGTATGTGGGCAGCCAAAGCACACCGAGCCCGGCGAGGCCCGCCGCAAGAAATGCGTTGCCATCATCGACGGCCAGCACATAACGTCCTTTGACCTGCACACGCTCACGTTCGTTGTACATCGCGTAGGGCACCGGTTTGCCGGTGCGCGCCCACAAAAAGCCGACGACTCGATGATCCGAATCCTCCAGCTCTTGCTGATGCAAAGGCACGCCGACGCGAGCCAGATAGCTCGGTGCTGCAAACACCCCAAGCGGCAGGTCAGCGACACGCCGGGCCATCAGCGACTGGTCCATCAGCTCGCCGCCGCGCACCACGCAATCGACGTTTTCATCGATGATGTCGACGATGCGATCGCTGACGCCCATGTCGATCTGGATGTCCGGGTATCGCGCATAAAACGCAGGCAATGCCGGCACCAGAATCATCCTCGCCAGCGGGCTCGGCACATCCACGCGCAGCCGGCCTCTGGGCAACGTCGACGCACCGGACAGGCTGGTTTCGGCATCGTCCATGTCGGCCAGCAGCCGCAACACCCGCTCGTAATAGACGGCGCCATCAGCCGTGACGTTGACCTTGCGCGTGGTGCGGTTGAGCAACTTGACGCGCAACCGGGCCTCCAGTTGCTGCACAAGTTGGGTCACGGTGGTCTTGCTCATGTGCAGGGTTTCGGCCGCCTTGGTGAAACTGCCCGCCTCCACCACGCGCGCGAATGCCTGCATTGCATCAAAACGGTCCATTGCAGCCCCAGGTATCGATAGGATTGTTTGGATATCACAAACAGTGCTGGCCAAGGTTGCTCGTTTATCGCCCCGATGCAAGTCCTTACAGTCCCTTCATCGTTCACACAGAGCCCTTGATGGAGGCCTTTCATGACGCAACGCGATGTTGTTTTCCCAGCCAAACGCCAGGCGCTATATGAGCGCAATCGCTACTCGCCGGCTATTCGCTCCAACGGCTTTTTGTTCGTCTCGGGGCAAGTCGGCAGCGCTGAGGATGGATCGCCCGAACCGGATCTGGAGAAACAGGTGCGGCTCGCCTTCACCAATTTGAACGCGATCCTCGTGGCGGCCGGTTGCACCTTCGACGATGTGATTGATGTCACCGTGTTCATCGTCGACCCCGAATCGACCTTCGAAACCATCTGGAAGATCGTGCCGGAGTTCTGGGGTAACGCACCGCACCCGACGTTGACCGGAGTCGGCGTAACGTGGCTGTATGGCTTTCAATTCGAGATCAAGGTGATTGCCAGGCTTCCAGACACCGCCGAGGAATGAACTGACGCCTGCACAGGGGATGAACGCGTTTTCCGTTCGGCGTTAGAATCGGAAAATGTTCAGCCCACACTTATGAGGATGACCCAGGCATGTCCACACCCGACATTTCCCTGCAAGACACCGCGGCGCCGGAAGGCGTTTGTTATGGCTGTGGCAGCCGCAACCCGCATGGGCTGCACGTCAAGAGCTACTGGCATGAAGACGGCGAGCATATCATCGCCGAGCACGTGCCCGACGCCAGGTATTGCGGCTGGCCGGATCTGGTCTACGGCGGTTTGATCGCGATGTTGGTGGATTGCCATTCCAACTGGACCGCCATGGCCTATCACTACCGGGCGGAAAACCGCGACGCCGCCAGCCTTCCGCGCATCAATTGCGTCACGGGCAACCTCGGCATCAAGTTCATCAAACCGACGCCGATGGGTGTCCCGCTGACCCTGCGGGCGAAAGTCGAAGGTGATGTCGGGCGCAAGACTCGGGTCATCTGCGAGATCTACGCCGGGGATGTGCTCACGGCGGTGGGCGACTCCACTTTTGTTCGCGTGGACACCGCTCAATTGGCCGACGTCGCGCATAACCGATAGGTCGCCGCGTGATAACGTGCGCGCATCCTCTTTTGGAAGCGCACGCCCATGTCCATCGCCGACAATCTTCTCGCGTTTACCTTCGCGGCCACCCTGCTGACACTGACGCCCGGCCTCGATACCGCATTGATCCTGCGAACCGCAACGGTGGAAGGCCGACAACAGGCCTTCCGCGCGGCATTGGGCATCAATGCCGGCTGCTTCCTGTGGGGCGCTGCGGTCGCTTTTGGCCTGGGCGCGTTGATTGCGGTCTCGGAACTGGCCTTCAACGTCCTGAAATACTGCGGCGCCGCTTACCTGGCGTGGCTGGGCCTGAACATGCTGTTGCGCCCGCGCCGCTCGCTGTCGCCCCTCGAAACCGACGCAAAACCAACGGCCAACTGGTTCCTGAAAGGCATGATGGGGAATGTGCTCAACCCGAAAATCGGCATCTTTTACGTCTCTTTTCTCCCACAGTTCATTCCCCAGGGCCATTCGCTGATTGCCTGGACTTTTGGCCTGGTCAGCATTCACGTGGTGCTCGGTTTGATCTGGTTGTTGACGTTGATTCGCGCTACACAACCACTCGCCCTGGTGCTGCGGCGTGAAAAAGTCATCAAGTGGATGGACCGCACGACGGGCATGATCTTTGTTCTGTTTGCAGCGCGGTTGGCGTTCAGCAAGCGGTGAACAGCGCTCCCCTGTAGGAGCCGGCTTGCCGGCGATGACGTCCGAACGGGCAACGTAAAGTTCAAGACCACATCGCCGGCAAGCCGGCTCCTACAGTTTTGTGTTTCCCGGGACTGTGTGAAGAACCCAAAAAAATGCCCGCCTCTTGCGAAGCGGGCATTTCGTTCACGGGTCATGCGTCGTTTTCAGCGCGGCCTGCGTTAAAAACTAGCTTTGACCGACACCATAAAGTTGCGTGGATCACCGTAGTAGTTGCCGAAGGTCTCGGTTCCGATGGTGGCGTAGTAGCGCTTGTCGAACAGGTTGTTGCCGTTGAGCGCAACCCGCCTATTTCTGTCAGCCTGGGGACGCGCTACACAGATCAGCCGTTGGTGCGGTCGGTCGCCTTGGCTTTGCTTTCGGCAACAGCGGCTTCAGCCTTCTGTTTCTGTGCAACCTGGAAGGCTTCCATCGAGACTTTCCGGGCCGACTCCATGCGTGTGAAGGTCCGATCACCGCCACCTGTGGCCATAGCCAGAGTGGAAGCGGTCAGAGCGGCGGCGACGAAAAGAACTTTCATGGATTTCATTTGGGTTTCCTCAAGTAAGAGTTTATTAATAGATAACAGTGGTAGTTATTTGCTAAAGCATTACTTGCTTATTCAACCTGGCTTTAGCATTAAGCCAGGGCGGCGTTTTGTTGCGTCCAGGTGCCTTGCTCCATACGCCCGTCGGTATCTCTGCTTTTTGCCCAGGCGGTGAGCATTACCATCATTGCGAATCCACCAACGATGAGAACCGGATAGGCTGCCAGCAACTCGATCAGCGAGTATTTCCAGGCCAGCGGACGACCAACACCCAACATGGCGGCATAGAACCACGACACACCAGAGAGCGCACCCGAGAACAGCGCCAGCATGCGAAGGCTGAAGGAAAGTTCAAGTAACGAACCGGCTTTTTTCAGCGCCGGCAATACAGCGCTATGCAACAGGAAGCCGTTAAAGGTCAGCAGTACAACGATCCCGATTTTTGCTTGCAACTTTGGATTCTGGAAATACTCCATCCCCTTGCCGGCATAATCGATCCCGATAATGCCAATGCCCGTAATCCAAAGGGCTACAAGTGCAAGTACGACGGTTTTTTGAAGGCTTTCCATATGTGCGTCATCATGGTGACCCGACACGTCCCCCTTCAGGAGTTGCTTGACCATTGCAACGTCACTGGTCAAGACAAGACCGATTGCAACACAGCAGGCGATAAGATGGAAATATACAACGCCCAAACGAAAATATTCCACGGTGGACGAAGAAATCATACTAAGTTCCATGGTTACCTCTTGACTTCAATAGTGAATCAACATAGTTCTCGGCACAGCTTGATTGGAGTTTGCCGTTGCTGATTGTAATTAGGATCCAACAATTATTATTAAATAATCTCGCAGTGTTACGCTGCCAGGATAATAGTGATTTTCGCGAATGAACTTTTAATCATTCGTACTTAGTGCATATGAGGTTTAACTTCCGCTTCTGGGGTCGGCGATATCCAGAACCCTATCGGCGAGCGGATCAGGCAATGCTGGCGGGATTTGCCGGGCTTGCGCCCCATTCGAGGAAACGGATCTTGTGAACCTCACCCAGGCTGTCTTCATAGACCAGGGTCACCGGTACCACGCCTGTCTTGTTGGATGTATCAGTGCGCTGCAATACCCGCTTCACATCGATTTCCATACCGTAGTGGTAATCGACGGCTGAGACATGCGCGCCGGGTTCTTGCAGGCCGTTCTGGTCGAAGACAGTTGGCGCGAGACTGGAAATCACGGCACTGACAATTGTGGCCATGTTCATAAGGCTGTACCTCCACTGAAGTTCTCTTAACGAGGACTTAATGTGACACGTGATCAAAGTGAAGTTCACTTCACCGCGACGAACGCGCCGATCTGAGTCGCCTGTAGTGGCTTCAGGCCCCTAGCAATTCCCCGCGCTTGACGCCTTACGACCATTCGTCCATTAAACGCCGTATTTGTTGGGCCAAACGGCATTTTTGAGTGAGGTCATAACATGTTATGACGGATTTTCGAGCAAGATTTCACGTGCTGGCTGTGACGGCACATGGACCGAAAACGTCTGCGAGCCAGGGTGAGAAATATCGGGTATTGGCCGATTTCTGCCGTCCATGACTGGCCGAAATCGGCCAGTTTCCGCCGTTCGAGCGTCCAGGTTCAGTACTTGATATCCCGGGCTTTTTGACGTCCTTCCTGCTTCGTTTGTCGCTTGTCTTGTCGGCAACCGGGATTGCTCTGGGCATCGGCTGCTCGACAATCCTGTTTCGTCTCACGCGCACCCTGGCGCGTCTCCTGCCTGACATCGCGCGCGGAACGACGCGTCTCCGCTCGTTCGGTGGCCGCCCAAGCTGCCCCGTTCGCCACCAGAAGAAAAATCATCGCTACCCAACCAAACGTCCTGTGCTTTCTCATAATCTGATCTCCAGGAACTCGATGTCGGAATTTAAGTACAGCTGATTTCCAGACGTCCCGCAGGCTGAGGAACTGCCATTCATCCAAGCGATATCCATTGCTCGAGTCCAAGGGGGCAGCTGGTGAGCATCAGTGTCGATGGTGAACGGCAACAATCAGCCAGAAGCGCTCATTCCAGGTCCTCTCGATTTCCCCCTCGCAAATGAAGCCTCTTCCCTGCCAGAGGTTATAGATGCCCTCTCCGCCCCTGACATTGCATAGGTATAGGGGGTATGCCTATCATGCGCAATACATAGGTAGGGGGGGTATCCCATGGGCCATATTGCAGCAAACAAAGGCGATCTTCTCAAACGCGTAAAACGTATCGCCGGACAAATCCAAGCCGTTGAACGGGCATTGGAATCGGATCTCGATTGTGCCAAAACACTGCATCTTGTTGCCGCTACCCGCGGAGCCATCAACGGCTTGATGGAGGAAATCATCGAGGACCACGCGCGGGAGCATGTCGCGAACCCTGCTCTCAGCGAAGAGGAGCGTAACAAGGGCGTCGAAGAACTTCTTGAAGCCATTCGCCGTTACTCCAAGTGAACGCAGGTACACACTCATGAGCAGCTCCAACATCAACTACACACACGACCACATGTTCCTTGGCTCAGCGCACGACGAGAACGCCAAGCGTACGCTTTGGGTTGTGATACTGACCGTTGTGATGATGGTTGGCGAGATCACCGCCGGGTATATGACGGGCTCGATGGCGTTGCTGGCCGATGGCTTTCACATGGCAACCCATGCCGGCGCATTGGGTATCGCGGCGGCCGCTTATGGATACGCAAAACGCCACGCTTTCAGCCAGCGTTACAGTTTCGGTACCGGAAAGGTTGGAGACTTGGGCGGATTCGCCTCGGCGCTGATTCTCGGTATGGTCTCCCTGGGAATTGGCGTCGAGTCCGTCATACGTCTCTTGCAGCCAACGGAAGTTCAGTTCGGCACCGCGACGCTCATCGCGATTGCCGGCTTGATCGTCAACATTGTCAGTGCTCTGCTGCTGGGTCACGGACATAGTCATGGGCACGATCACGATCATGCCCATCATGGGAACGACAACAACCTGAAATCGGCCTACGTCCACGTCATCGCGGACGCGCTGACTTCGGTTCTGGCCATTGCTGCACTGCTCGCCGGCCGGTATCTCGGTTGGGTGTGGCTGGACCCGGTCATGGGCATTGTCGGCGCTATCGTTATCGCGCGCTGGGCATGGATCTTGATGGGGGTCACCGCAGGTGTACTGCTGGATCAGACAGACGCACACGTTGCCGAGGAAATCCGTGAACTGGTTGAGAAACCTGGGGATGCCACCATCACTGACTTGCACGTCTGGCGAGTTGGACCACAAGCTCATGCGGCCATCGTCAGCGTCCTTGGTGAAGCCACTGCGAACGCCGACAGCATTCGTGAACGTCTGAAGCCGGTTCATGAAGTCAGCCATCTGACGGTCGAGTTTCGACCGGCCTGATTCAGCCCCTCCCCTCCACTGCCTCCAAAGGAAACCGTAATGCCCCCAGGGAAACGTGAACTGGCGCAGATCGAACGCCGATTGATTGCCACGCTCACTGATGCGTGCGAAACAGCAAAAGGTGAAATCAAGGGTTTTACCTGGCTCACCCACATCACTGACCTGAACGCATTGGCTGAAACCCTGAAGGTGATCTGGGTGTTCGAAACCCTCGCTGACAAAAAGCTCGCCCAGGTTAACGCGAAGACGCGCATCTTTGAGCTGACGGCCATCGCCTTGAATGAGGCCAACATCGATCTGAGCCCTTCAGATAATAATGTCCGCTTTGACTCCGAAGAAGAATGCCAGCGCACTCACGGTGGCGATTGGCAGAAGCGCCTGGCCAAGGGTTATTGACGATGGCTAAAGAAATCGAAAACCCCTGCATCTCGGTTTGCCAACTGAGTGGCGATCTGTGTGTGAGTTGTGGACGGAGCAAGGAAGACATCAGAAAGTGGAAACGCATGAAGCGGCCTGAAAAAATGGCCGCTGTGCAAAGGGCGAATGTGCGTTTGAAAGGGTTGAAGAAAGCGCAGGGATAGTCGCTTGAGCTGGATGACCGCAATTGGGATTTCAGGGACAGACCACATTTAGAAAATGTGGTCTGTCCCCTAATAACCCATGGCTTCATGGCGCCGAATACAATCGGCCCGCTACCTTTCACAAACTGGCTATCGAAACCGAATTGAGAGCCTATGGATTTTCGTACTCTGGACTAACGTTGGTCATAGCGACCTCCGGTTAGGTCGTTTTTTACAGGCGTCACCGCTGAATGAAAAGCGCGACGACTCAATCACTGCTTTCGGTCAGTGCATCAACCGGAGGCTTTTAACGCTGACTGGAGTGTGAGCAGGTAAAAAACGCCGCTGGTCGATGGCGATTTGGACAAGAACGACTGGAGCTAACCTCTCAATGTCTGGATAATGGCCATATGCCTCCATCCGCATAGCCCATAGATAAGGACATCCATTCAGTGAAGCTGCCGTCCCCCATTTTGCTCCTCGCTTGCGCTCTGCTCCTGCCCACCGTCGCCCAAGCCAACGATGCAGCGTTGACCGAAACGCTCAAGGCACTCACCCACTGCGACGCCACCTTCTTCGCCCGCTTGAACACACACCGCGATGCCTGGGGCGCGATTGCGCCTATTGAACAGCGAAAAGATGCGGCGTGGATAGCCGTCAAAAACCGCGGCAGCAACCCGGAAAATTCGGTGCCTCTGCGCGGTACGCCGATTGTTGCCGGTATGAAACTGCTGTCCTATGTCGACGAGAGCAGCGACCTCGGCCAACTGGGTCACTACTATTTCTGGGGCTTCATTGTTGAAGGCGGCGTAGACGAAGTGGCTAGGCGCCTCGCGCCGCTGATGGAACAACCGGGGCAACTGCAGAATATTGGCTCGTCTTATGTGCGCAGTGAACTCAAGGTCGGTGACCAATGGCGACTCATCCAGCCGCAGCCAGGCACGGCGCCGGGTAGCAAGCGTGTGGAACGCATCTTGATCGTCGAGGCGGAAGGCAAACAGGGCACTCAGTCGCGGGTCAATTGTTCCCTGCAAGGCGCCGTTGACGGTGCGATGCTCGCCCAACTGCGCCCGGACATCACGCCGGCTGATTATCCTCAGCCACTACCGGATACGAGCATTGCCGGCGTCGCCGTACCGGAGGACGTGCTCAAGAGCCTCGACTCGCCGCTGCTCAAACCGAAATTCAAAACGTTGAGCTACACCTATGCCACCCGAACCGGCGATGCGATCAAGGATCGTCCGGTGACGGTTGAGTACACCGCAGACGGCGCTTTGCTGAAGAAGAATGAGATCTACAACGAAGCCTTCCACGTCGAGCGTCTCACCCAGGCGGGCCTGATTCAGTTGAAGTCGAAAATGAACGGCATAGGCGATGGACGTGTGTTGCTCACCCGCGAACTTGAGGTCAAGGCCCCGACGAGCTGGAGCCCCGGCGAGACGTTGAGCGCTCGTCTGGTCATGCAAGAAGTGCCTGCTCAGCCAAGCGACAAACCCATGAAGTGGTCGACGACTTGCACCGTGGGTCAGCGCTTTCCTGCCCGGCAAGTATTCACCTCGCTGACAGGTGACGCCATCGCGCTGGAGTGCGACCAGGGCACCAGTAAAACTTCCGCCGCCTTTATCGAGGATTTGGGGGTTTCCCTGACACTGGAGTCGACGTCGAAAAATACGAAGAGCGTTTACACGTTCACAGCAGTGAATGTTGTGCGTTGAGCAGTCATCGAGACTGAACTGTCTGCCAGACCCGGACAGGACAAATAGCATTGTTTTTTTGCGCAACAATAGGATCTATTGATGAGAAAGTTCGTCCTTCCATTTGTTATCGCACTGCTGTGCCTGCACGGTTGTGCGGAAATGCCCGCGTACTCCAACGTCGATCCCGCCACGGCGGATGACGAGTCGCGTTATACCGTGGTCGAGACAGATACTTATGCGGACAGGGCCCAGCGTCACTTCGCCGATCTCCAGCCGGACCTGAACATCATAAGGATCAACGACAACAAAGTCGGCAACATTCCGTTCTCTACGTACTACTACAAGAACGACTCCCCGCAGCGCGCGGTGTTGAAGCCTGGCACCTACACCATCCAATTGGAATACCAGTTGCCCCGCTACTTCCTGTTTGCGGACCTGAAGTTCGAGGGCAAACCTGGCCAGAAAATAATGGCGCGTTCAAGGTATGTGGGCCTCAATCGGCTTGAAGTGTGGCTGGAGGATGCAGTCACTGGCGAGGTAGTGAGCACCCGCGTGCACTGACGGCCCACGTCCGTAGCACCAGCGTCGCTGCCCAGAAAATCGTTCAAGATCCATCGTGGCCATCGAATGAGGTCTGCATTGCAAAGTCGAATACAACCGGAAATTGAGAGAGCGACCTACGATGAGTTCCTTGAGCTTTGGGACAGAGGCATGTTCGAAAATCAGCGTCTGGGTCAGGCTTTCTACAACCATTTCCGCCTGCATTGTTCTGGCGACCAGGCATTGCTACATCGTCTTTATGCATCTGACGGCAAGAAAGCCCTCAGTGCAATTGCTGATATTTTTCATATCAGGTAACCCACACCACTCTTCATTCGCCAGGCCGATTTGGGTCGATTCCAGGTCCTCACGACTGCAGAAATATCCAAAGGCAGTCACTAGCCGGGGATTTCAGGGACAGACCACATTTCGAAAATGTGGTCTGTCCCCTAATGACCCTCGATGGATAGAATTGATCGACTGACGCTTACAGATACAGGCGATGGATTAAAAGCGGAAAAAAGGGGACAGATCTTCTTTCAAAGGAAATAGATCTTTCCCCCTTTTCACAGTTCTCGCACAGTTCTCGCACAGTTCGTGAATGGATGCTTCTGGCTGTGGATTCAACCGGTCGACGCAACAGATTGGCTAAATCGTTCAGCGGGTGTTTCGTTGTCTAGTGTTCTTCGAGGGCGGCAATTTTCTCCTGCTCTCGCGATTGCTTGACTCGTAGAGTGTTGAAAGAAGAGATTTGCAAAAAATATTCGTCATTTACATGTACCTTCCAGCAGCAAAGGACGCTTGATGAGAACCCCGCTACTCGCCCTTACCCTCGCAGCTCTATTGAGCGCATGCGCCATCCCTTACGAAACCCCGGAAGCCCGCGCCAATATTGAACGCGACCTGAAGCTCAGAGCAGACGAAATCGTCACTATCACCGAAACCAACTGGTGTTTATCTGCCTATGGTGATTTGCAAGTGTGCAGACCCAAGCAAGGCCTGGGTGTGCTGACCAAGAGCAAGCTAGTACTGGCCTTCTATAAGGGCGGCATCTACCAGCAAGCTGAAGTCATCAACGCCAGCGATGTGCAGTGTGCCCACCTGCAAAGTGGCAGAGCCGCAGCCGATACCTTCTACCTGTTCAGTGAACGTTGGGCCGCCATGCTGGCGCCAATTACCGTGGGAGGTGCCTTGGCCCTCGACAAGAAAGCCCAGTTCCTGAGCGTGCTAGTGCCGCCAAACACTGAGAGCTTCACGGCTGGGCAAGGAAATTTTATTCAGGTCACCGATCGCAAGAATTACTCGGCTGTGGCGGTTCCAGGTACCAAAACCTATGTAGGATCCAGCGAGAGTATTTACCAGATTTTTAATCCGTGTACGCAGGGAAAGAATCGCTCAGCCGGATCCTAAGTACTGACCTGACCTGACCTGACCTGACCTTTCGAGTGAAACAGTCCCAGCAGCAATTGCAGCGCAAGAATCCAATGCAGGCCCGATGCGCCGGGCCTGTCGAGAGCCGACAGTCGGCTCTCGACAGTTACAGACGCAATGAAACAGAAGGACTGCATTGGGTCGATATCTGCCTTTCACAACAGGCAACAAACGGCCAGACCATCAGCCGCGACTTGTGCAAGAAAGCCTTACCCACTGAAAAATCACCGCAGATTAAAAATCAATTTGCCTGCCGCCGATTTGAGTTTCCGTATCACTCTGACCGGCAACCATAGCCGAAGCGCTAATTGCATTTTGATTCGCCCACTCACGAAGTTTTGTAAACTCGTCTTTACGCATTTTGCTCATTGGTACTAAACGCGAAATAGTAGTTTCAAAATCAACCATAGTCAGGTCGCTTACATCACCGGAGCCATTCATCCGCCGTGAGAATGCTTCAATCAGCGAGTCCCCAACCCAAGCTTCGATTTCAGCACCAGAAAGCACAATGTCTTTACCAAAATTCGACTCGCCTCCTAGAGCAGCCAATCGATCCAAATCAAATTTTTCTGGGTCACGTTTCAATTTCTTCAGATGTATTTCAAGAATCTTCTTTCTTTCTAATGTCGACGGGAAGTCAACGAAAAATATTTCGTCGAATCGCCCCTTTCTCAACAACTCCGGAGGTAAGCTGCTGATGTTGTTAGCGGTGGCAAACACAAAAACAGGCGCCGTTTTTTCTTGCATCCAAGTCAACAGTGTGCCGAATACGCGTGTAGCCGTGCCACCATCAGATGCTCCTCCGGAAGAGCCGGAAAGTCCTTTTTCAATTTCATCGATCCATAGGATGCAGGGCGAAATAGCTTCGGCAGTACGTAGTGCGGAACGAATATTGGATTCTGAAGAGCCAACCACCCCTTGGAAGATTTTCCCCATGTCTAAACGCAATAATGGCATGTTCCAAGACGACGATACGCATTTCGCCGTTAGAGACTTACCGCAACCAGGAACTCCAGTTAAGAGCAAACCCTTCGGGGTTCCGACACCGAACTCCTGAGCAATCTGCCCAAAACACTGGCTACGCAAATGGAGCCACTTCTTAAGAGTTGCCAGCCCTCCAACATCCTCAAGATTTACCTTTGAGTCGATGTATTCCAAGATACCTGTTTTCCGTATAATTTGTCTTTTTTCGGAAAGCAGATCTTTTACGGTATTTTCATTTACACTCAGACTGGATACCAATGAACGAGACAAGCTATTGTCAATTTCTAATCCCGTGAGGCCCAAAGCGGCATCAATGAGTTTATCTTTGGTTTCGCTAGAAAGATCAATCTTAACGCTGCTGTTGCCTTGCCAGGAATTAACAAAGTTATTTATCTGGGTCTTAACTTCATCTCTTGATGGCAAAGGAAAATCAATCAACGTGATTTCCTTTTGAAGATCATTGGCAATTTCAAAGCTGGGCGCCACGATAATGCAATTGCTTCGATATCCACGTGAGCGGATATTTATGGCTAAATCTCGAAGTCGACGACGATAGACAGGATTTGAGCTTGAGGAAAGGTAGTTATGAGCATCACAAAAAACAAAAATATTTTTGCTGCCCTCCTCCTTCGCCTTTTCTTCGCAAAAGTCCAAGGCCATTTTCAAATCAAAGGTTTTATCCCCAGCCACGACGCCATTTATCTGGACTCCTAGCGTCGAGTTCCAAACGAACAAACGATGGCCAAGCGCCTTGGCGATTTCAGAAACTTCAATGAGTGCACGCTCTTCCTCGAAAGTTTCAATGACCAAAATCGCATAACGCGCTTTGAGGTAATCTGTTATCTGCTTGGTACGGCTCATGCCTATTATCCCTGCGCTTGAACTGAGTTATACATGCATCGGAAGACCGGTTTTGGTAACACCAGATTTTGAAACAACAAATTCGACAACTCTTCTAGTACGGAAAAAGTCAATGTCGACTCTGTCGCTGGTTTTGATAATCTGCTTGTGCTGATAGGGGTGATTCGCGTTATGCCGATACCGACCAGCCAGCGTCAAGTCTACGGCTTTAACAACACGAATCATGGCTTCATTCTGGAATATCTCTTTTGGCGTATAGCCTGTATAAAGTATCCAGTTTTTCTCGCCATTGACGGCATGTATTAATTGCGCCAAGGCTGGCGCCTGGTCGAGCGGTTCCCCCCCAGAGAGGGTAACCCCAGCGATGTCCAGCGCATTTATCTTCTGTGCCAATTCATAAACAGGCATCAGCGTACTCGCTTCGCGAGCGTGGGTCTTCTGATTGAAGCACCCCTTACAATTCAGCGCACAACCCTGCACCCATAATGTCAAGCGTAACCCGGGGCCGTTAACGCTGCTCAACTCCATATGGTGTACATTGATTTCCATTTAGAAATTCGCACTGAGAATTTGAAGGGTTTGCTCTTCATGGACTACGGTATATTCCGGCTTCCACTCAGTCACAAGTTCCGCAGTAGGGCTAGAAAGTAGAGATTCAAGCTCTTCAGTAAGTTTTGTGCAAATATCGCCTTTCACGCCATGCACTTCCTCCGTAATTTCATCGCCCGTAAAGGTGACATGAATGCTGTATTCGTAGTTAGGTCCAAATTCAACCTCGAACCCTTGAAGAGTTTCTTTCACTCTTGCTGGAACACCTGATGCGTCGATGCGCTTGATGGTTTCATCGATGGCTACGCTGATGTACGCTTTCTGAAAGCTTAAAGCCAAATCAGCCATTATCGCTTCGTCGTCGGACGAAATAGTTCCCCGTTCGATGAGGAGTTTGTAGGAGCCCTCCTCAATTTGGCAAACAAATAGATTGAATTTATCAGCCGTTTGGCCACAAATAGCCCTAAATTGCTGCTTGCCCATATAGCCTATTTTGCTCAATACCTTTTTACTGAAGTCGCTGGCAAATACGGAAACCAGACCAGTCGTTGGGCTTAGGCCCATCTTGCCGAACGCTTTGGCAATGGCTTCTTCATTAACATAAGAAAATTCAAACTTTGTACAATGAGACATTGTTAAAGCTCCAGCCTGCGACCGGGAACAACTTCTTCGGCGTTCTGGATAGCAATTATTACGTCAGGGGCTACCTCAATGTTGCGCATAGGCGCCGTGGATGCAAGCGCAGCCTCAGGCGCAACAATTTCTGAAACCGATGTTGGAGTTCCAGAGTTGACAACTACCCGACGTCTTTGTGCTGTCTGTGATGCACCACTACCACAAAGAAGACTTGCATCAATCGCTTCCAGCAGCCTTCTTATTACCAGAATAGGATTTGATGTGAGCTTTTCATATAGCCCAATGCGCAACAAAGCATCGGCTCCATCATTGAATTGCAATTTAACGAAGTAATTTTGATTTTCATCGCCAGCGATCCCAATGCGCGAGACCTGATTCAGATCCCGCGACAGCTTTCTCCAAAGATACCCATCAAACGACGCTACAATGAATTTTGTCGCTGTTGCGGCAAAAGCATTGCTACCAACTTCAACCTCGTCAGCATCAAAATTCTGGTAGCTGACCAGAATTTTCTCCCCCACAGAAAATCCCAGAGCGGTTGCCAAATATTCATTTGTCGAAAAATCGATATCTGCGTGAAATTTTAAGCTTTTTGACAGAACATAAAGGCTAAAGATGCCTACTAATCCATAGCCTATTGCTCTCAGCGCGTCTTCCGGTGCAAGAGCCACAAAAACTGCGAAAATAAAAACAATGATTCCGTAACCGTAATTTATGGCCGTCTTTGTACTGAGCTTTTTATTTCTATAAGCCTGAAATGTTTTGCCGGGAATATATTTTTTTGAAGGTGCAAATAGCAGGAGGCACACACCAAAAAAAATCAGACCAATAAGCCCCATTGCAGCCTGGCGCTTTTGCCCATTTTGCAACCCTTCAAGAAACATCCACGCACCGGTAACGATGAAAACAGGTAAGCATGCCAGTATTGCAAGTCCCGTTTTCTTACCTTTGGTGGCCATCATCATTTTCCACATCGGGATAGTCTTTATCATTCACAAACCTTCTAGAGTTGGTGCAGAAGCGCGTAGTGAGGGGCTGACTGTAGAACTACTCATTGATCTATGCTACATGACAATCTTTGCTTTATCACGCGCTAGGGATGGCCTGAAGTAGCCATACGTTTCGGGCTAACTTCGACCACTGCCGATTTTGAAAGTGGCGAGTCGATCCAAAACGCTCAGATCACTCACTCATTTCTGGTTTTTCAGCCGCAGCGAGCACCTCGCAGCGGCCATTCCCCGTATTACAGGCGCACCTCTCCTGCGTTGCTCTATAAATGTCGGCGGGCCATCCACAGATTTCCGATTTTTTAGTGGCCTGGGCTGTTGCAGTTACACATGCAGCAAGCACGAACGATTAAACACAATATTTCAAGGTAATTACCTTACGCTCAATACCTAACGCTTTGGCATCATCAATAGAGAGCATCACGGGTAGTTGGCTCCGCTACAGATCGTAGCTGCTGTGCACATTACACTCGAGCGGTAGCTCCGGCAAGGCGCCAAGCACTCGTTTGCGAATGCCAAGATCGGACTTCAAAAAACGCCTCCAGTTATTGAAACTGAACGGGGAACACTATCGGCATAGTTGTTGCGACACAAATCAGCTAACCCTGAAAAAGGCTATCAGTGCTAAAGCGCCGTGCGGAAACGATGATTCGGCAAGAACCCCTGTTTCGATTATCGTTTCCAGGTCTTACTTCAACCCGAAGTTACACTTCAGTTCGACGATACGGGCCCACGATGCTGGTGGGCCTCCGGAGTGGTTGGCCGGCCACAAACGACCCAAAGCAGACGGTGGTGGTAGACAGGAAATCGGCCAAAAGTGGTCGTTCAGGTCAGCCGCCGAATCGGTGAGACCCTTTAGTCATGCTCAATTAACAGGGATGGCATTTGGAGTTCCACCTCTTTACGGCACAACGAATGTCGACCGCATACTCCGTATGCGGCCTGCGTTCTCGGGTTCTTAGCGATGTCTAGGGTCGACGATTAGTAGTTCCCTGCCCAGATTCCTGGACGCCGGGTATTCCAAGGCAAAGCACGCTCCAACTGCGCAGCCAGTTGCAGTAACAGATCTTCGCGGCCATAGCCTGCCCCGAACTGCATACCAATAGGCAAGCCATTCGTCGAGTCGTGCGCCAGAGGCATCGACATGGCTGGGCATCCGCTGACGTTGAAAACTGCGGTGAATGGGGAGTGATCGAACACTCTCGCCATCCAGCCGCGCCCATCAAGTGTTTCTTGGCCTGCATTGTATTGGCCAATAACTGGCTGAGCATTGGGTAGCGTCGGGGTTAGAAGCACGTCGTAGTTGCTGAACAGTTGGCCCATGTTCCGGGTCACGATATTGCGTTGGTACATCGCGCCCAACAGTTCGGTCGCGCTTAATTCCTGGCCGAGCCGGTATAGAGCGAGTGTTGCGGGCTCAAGTGTGGACTCATCAATGCCTCGGCCAGTTACAGCCGCAATCGCGTCAATCCAAGCAGCTGTGTTGCTGGACCAGAATCGTGCATTGAGTTCCACAAACGCTTCCCAGCTCAGACCGATATCAGCGATTACGGGCGTGACATGATGGCCCAGGTTTTCAAGTGTCTGGCAGACCATTTTTAAACTGGCGCTCACCTCGGGTGATATCAGCAGACCGTTCAGGGCATGTTCTTGCACGGCAATGCGCAGAGACCCGGGCTCGCGATTCAGCAGCGACATGTAGGCTTGGTTCGGTGGTGCAATGTGGAAAGGATCGCCCACAGCTGGGCCGTGCACAGCGTCCAGCAAGCTGGCGGTATCCCGAACCGAACGACTCAGGACACCGTGCACAGCGAGCCCAGCCCACACTTCATCTACATCAGGGCCCATGGGTAAACGGCCACGACTTGGCTTCAAGCCGAACAGCCCGCAGGACGCTGCGGGTACTCGTATCGAACCGCCGCCATCAGTCGCATGAGCCACCGGCACTACACCGGCAGCCACGGCGGCGGCCGAACCACCGCTGGAGCCACCGGCACTGCGAGTCAGATCCCATGGATTGCGGGTCGGACCGTCCACACGGTTTTCTGTAGTCGTGCTGGCGGCCAGTTCTGGAGTGGTGGTGCGGCCAAGTGTGAGAAGACCGCTACGGCGGAATCTACTCATCAACTCTGAATCTGAATCGGCAACGCAGCCCTGTGCAAGCCGGCTACCCAACTCATTGCGACGATTACGCGCAGTCAGCCCCAGATCTTTAACCAGCATCGGCACACCTTGCAGAGGGCCTGCCTGGGCCTGTGGCTCGTCTTCCCAGGTTTCGATTACCGCGTTGATGTGAGGGTTAAGCGCCTTTATTGCGCAAAGGGCAGCGCTTCGAACTTCGACTTCGCTGATTTGGCGGTCGGCAATCAGAGCTGCCAGGCCCACGGCGTCATGTTCAGCGTACTCGGAAAGATTCATACATATCTCCTGTGATGAGTGATCTATACTGATCGGTATCGTGCGATACTTGTTAGTATCATGCGATACTGTGTAGTATCGATGTCAAGCAGAATTCGATTTCCAGAGAGTGTTAGCCGTGGAAAAGCCCATACGTCCTGAACGCATCGCACAGTTGCCACCCCGTGAGCGCATCATCGATGCCGCTCACGCGCTATTTTTCGAACAGGGCATTTCCCGAGTGACAGTGGACGCCATTGCCGCTTTGGCGGGTTCAACAAAAATGACGCTGTATCGGCATTTCGAGACAAAGGATTTGCTGGTACTGGAGTGGTTGCGGCTTCTCACTGAGCAGTACAGCGCGGTGCTTGACGATCTCGCAGAACAACTGCCTGGTCAGCCCGTTATGCAATTATTGGGATTTGCCGAATTCATCGCGGCGGATCTAGAAAAATCGGGTTATCGCGGTTGCCCGTTCACTAATAGCCTGGCTGAGCTCGCAGACCAGTTGCATCCTGCTCGGCTGTTGATCGAGGCGCATAAACGGCGTCAGTTTCAGCGAGTAGCAGAATTGTGTGAGGAGGCGCGGCTGGTAGACCCACTCGACAAAGCTCAGGAGCTGACCCTGCTACTCGAGGGTGCGCAGGTCGTGGCTCAGAACAAGGGAATGTCCGATGTGGCCAGCCAGCTTTTGAGAATGGTACGTAAGCGTCTTGGAATATCCGCGTGAATAAAAAACAGGCCTACTGGTGAACGCATCAGCAGTTGACCAAGGGGCAAGCTTGTCGATTGGTTGCTCGCTCCGAGTATCTGAGGGCGAGCGTCCGCTTCTGGCCGATTGCGCCCCTCCTTGACTGGCGGCTATGGGTCGTTCGCTGCCCCTCGCGATAGGTCGTTATCAACCATTTGATGTGTCTACACCGTTGAGGAATACCCGCCCAGCTAACGTCCGTACAAACCCGGGAAACGTATCAAGCCAGCAACTCGCTAATCCATCGCGCCTGCCGGGCAACATCCTGCATTTTCTCCTCCGGCACAGCCTGCCGCGCGCGGGCGAACTGGGTCAGGGTCTGTTGCTTGTGGCGCAGGATGCGCTGCCATTTGACCAGGAACGCCGGGGTGCGTGCCTGCATCTGCAGCGGGCCGAAGTACAGTTCTTCGGCGGTGTACGTCACCGGTCCGGCGCGCTCGGCGACGATGATTTCGTAGTCGAAACGGTTTTCGCGCAGCACTTCCTCGCAGAGGATGCGGTAGCCATTTTCCATCAGCCATTGGCGCAGTGGCTGCTCGCCGCCGTTGGGCTGCAGGATCAGGCGTTCCTGGCCGCTCAGGTGCGCCTTGCCGCTGTCGAGGATGTCGCGGATCGTTTCGCCGCCCATGCCGCAGAGGCTGATCGCGGTGATCCCGTCGCCCGGTTCGATTGCCGCCAGGCCATCGGCCAGGCGCACGGTGATGTGCTGGTCCAGGCCGTTTTCGCGCACGGTGCGTTCGGCCGAGTGGAACGGCGTCAATGCCACCTCGCCCGCCACCGCCGACGCGATGGCGCCACGGCGCATCAACGCCACCGGCAAGTAGGCATGATCCGAGCCGATATCGGCCAGGCGCGCACCGGCTGGCATATGCGCAGCCACGCGCTCCAGGCGCATGGACAATGTCTGTTCGTTCAACTGCAGTTCCTTTTCACCACGGATGTCCGGCACCGTTGGCATAAGTGCGGGCCGCACATGATGCTTGGTGAGGGTGGCAGGGTAAAGCGCCGGCGCGGGTTGTGTGATGAACCGCCTGTCGTCTTGCCTTCGGGTAGACAGGCTTGAACGGTTGAGTCGCCCTACTCCCGATCTTTCGTCGTACGGATGAGGTTGCCCCGTAACTTCACGATTGCCTGCTGCAATTGCACGAAGTCGTCGGCATCCAGACCGGTTTGCGGGAAGCCGTCTTCGGAGAGACCTTCACGCAATTTTCGCCCCTCTTTTGTGAGGCTGATCCGCACTTGGCGTTCGTCTTCCGGGTCGCGCTGGCGCAGCACATACCCCATGGCTTCCAACTTCTTCAGGATCGGAGTGAGGGTGTTGGATTCCAGGAACAGTTTTTCGCCGAGGCTGCCAACGGTCTGGTTGTCTTCCTCCCACAGCGCCACGAGGGTGATGTATTGCGTGTAGGTGAGTCCGAGCCGTTCGAGCATTGGCTTGTAAGCCTTGCCGAAGGCGAGGTTGGAGGAATAGACCGCAAAACACAGGAAGTCGGAAAGTTTCAGGTCGAGGGCGGATGTCTTTTCAGTGGGTTTCATGAGCATTCTCCGGGCCAAAGACAAATGGATCGCAAGGCCCGACTATACATCGCATGCGATGGTGTCGGAAGTGCTCGTTCCTCTGATGTTCGTTATCCACGTGCAGCAGGCCCCGTCGAGTGTCACCCCTCACCCGGGTGACACAAGAATTGACCAGCATGCGAAACGGAACCGGGGACGGCTACCAGCGCCGTCTACCGGTTCAACCTCTCAAGCCAGCCGATTACAGATCGGTGATTTCCTTGTGGCGCGGTACCAGCAGTTTCATCACGCTCCACGCCACCAGGTAGGCCACCGCACAGATGGCGAACATGATCATGTAGCCGGTGTGAATATCGTTGATCGATTTGTAGTAGTCGAACACCCAACCGCCAAGCTTCGTCATCGCAACACCGCCCATGCCGCCGGCCAAACCGCCAATGCCGACCACTGACGCGATGGATTTTTGCGGGAACATGTCAGACACGGTGGTGAAGATGTTGCACGACCACGCCTGATGCGCCGACGCCCCGATGCCGATCAATATCACCGGTACCCAAAAGCTGATGTAACCCAGTGGCTGAGCCAGCAACACCAGCAGCGGGAAGAAGGCGATGACCAGCATGGCTTTCATCCGGCCGTCATACGGCGCATCGCCACGTGCCATGAAATAGCTCGGGAACCAGCCGCCGCCAATACTGCCGACCATGGTCATGCTGTACAGCACGGCCAAAGGCAACACGATGGCCGCGCCCTTCATGCCGTACTGCGCCGACAGGTAGGTTGGCAGCCAGAACAGGAAGAACCACCACACACCGTCGGTCATGAATTTGCCGAAGGCGAACGCCCAGGTCTGGCGGTAGGTCAGCAACTTGAACCACGAGACTTTTTTCTCGGCAACGCCCGGTGCCGGGGTGGCAATCACCTGCGCATCGCTGCGAATGAAGGCCAGTTCCTCTGCCGAAAGGCGTTTCTGATTTTCAGGTTTTTCGTACAGCGCAATCCACACGGCCACCCAGACAAAGCCCAGCATGCCGATCACGATGAACGCCGCTTCCCAACCCCACAGGGCGGCAATCAGCGGCACGCAGATCGGCGCCAGGATCGCGCCCACGTTGGCACCGGAGTTGAAGATACCGGTGGCGAAGGAGCGTTCCTTCTTCGGGAAGTATTCGGCCGTGGCCTTGATCGCGATCGGGAAGTTACCCGCCTCGCCTATCGCCAGCACGGCGCGGGACAGCATGAAACCGGCGATAGAGACCGGGATCACCGCAAGACCGAACGCACTGCTCACCGCCGCGATGCCCTCGCCCATCGGCACTGAAAAGGCATGCATCATGGCGCCGGTCGACCAGACAGCGATCGCGATGATGTAGGCCTTCTTGGTGCCGATCTTGTCGACGAAACGGCCGGCAAACAGCATGGATATCGCGTACACAAACTGGAAAACGGAAGCGATGTTGGCGTAGTCGCTGTTGCTCCAGCCAAATTGCGTCGACAGATCCGGCGCCAACAGGCTGAGCACCTGGCGGTCGAGGTAGTTGACGGTGGTGGCGAAGAACAGCAGTGCACAGATCGTCCAGCGATATTTGCCGACGGACTGGCCGACACGTTGCGCATTGATGGGCTCGTTCAGATTCATGGCATCACTTTATTATTGGATTGTGGTGATGATCTCTCGGTTTCAAGCGAGATCAATTCTTACGCGCAGCGAACTGCTCCGTGGCAATCGTCAGACGAGTAGCACGTGCAATCGGGGGGTTGCTACAGATAACGGGGATGACTGAGCGCCTGGGCAGGCAATCAGGACCGGACCACAAGAAGCGGTATGCGGGAAGGCTGGAAAGCGGATTGAGTTCATGATGGGACCCGGTTTTTGTTTTTAGGGGTGTAACATCGTATGTCGTCGTACAACTGCGCCTTTTATAACGATTCCCCTACCCGGCTGTCAATCCGGAAAATGGCCGTTCGTCTCGACAGACAACACGCCGAACGGCAAAGGCTGTGCCGCCCTTGAAGAGATTAGTGGTCCGGGTGTGGCCGTGGGTATTTGAAAATCAGATAGTCGTACGACAACGCATGTCGTGACGAACACTTCAACTGTAGGAGCGAGCCTGCTCGCGATGGTCGTGAACAAAAACGCGTGTTATCTGGATAAACGCGGTGTTCTGAAGTCCATCGTCGGAACGCCGCCCGGAGCCGGCTCGCTCCTACAATTTTCGAGGGGGGGGCTATTTGACCAGCCGTTTTTCTTTGGACGGCCTGTACCCGAAATACGAGCTGTAGCACTTGCTGAAATGACTCGGAGACACAAAACCACAGGCCACCAGCACATCCACCTGGGACAGTTCCGTGTGCTGCAGCAGGCGCCGCGCTTCGGTAATGCGCAATTCCATGTAATAGCGCTGAGGCGTGGTGCCGAGTTGCTCCTTGAACAGACGCTCGAGTTGGCGGCGAGAACGGCCTGCGTAAACGGCCAACTGCTCCAACTCCAGAGGCTCTTCGAGGTTGGCGTCCATCAGCTTCACCACCTCGCGCAAGGGTGCGCTCACGCAGACATTTTCCGTCGGTTTGATCCGCCGGTAACGCGACTCTTCGAACGCGAGGATGTCCTCGATCCCTTCGACAAGAGCCTTGTCGTGCAAGCTCTTGATCCAGTCCAGCGCCATGTGGAACGCGCCCGAAGGACTGGACGCCGTGAGCCGGTCTCGATCAATGACAAAAGGCTCGCTGGTGACATGCGCCGCTTTCGCCACTTCCGCGAGCGCGGGGCGATGTTCGGGATGAATCGCGCAGCGATAGCCGTCGAGCAAGCCGGCACTCCCGAGGAACCAGGCGCCATTCCACAATCCGGCCAGGCTCACGCCATGGTCGGCGGCCGCTCTCAACAGACTGGTCAACTCGTCAGAGGCCTTCAGCTCGGTCCTGTAGCCACCACAAATGACCAACAGATCGAGGTCGTGCACGACGGAGCAATCAATGCGCGCATCCGGCCGGATGACCAGCCCCAGATCGCTGATGACCTCCCCGTCGTGCAAGCCGAACGTGCGCGACGAGAACAGTTTTGGCCGTAGCAGATTCGCCGTGATGATCGTATCCAGTGCCTGCGTAAATGCCGGCAGCGAAAAATGTTCGAGCAGCAAAAAGCCTGTCCGTGTCAGTTGAACAGGCTCGTCGGGGTTGTCGTTCAGATAGCGAAGATTTTTCCCCTTCATGCCTCCGCTAAATTGGCGTCGTTCGATCAAAGTTTTAGGCACTCGGTTACGGCGTAGATAAAACCTAATGCTACCTGCTGACGCTCAAAACACCCTAGCGCCATTTACACCTCTTCACGCCAACTGAAAGCCATGACGAAGCGGGTCCTTGTCATCGACAAAAATGGTGTTGTGCCCGGTAATCTGCGCCCAGCCACCGATGCTGGGGCGAATGCCGTCGAAAGGGCCGACTCTCTCCGCAGACTCGACTTTGCCTTCGAAAATCGTGCCGATCAGGCTCTCATTACGGAACGTCTCGCCCACGCGCAACCGGCCCTTCCCCACCAGTTGCGCCATCCGCGCCGACGTCCCCGTGCCGCCAGGAGAGCGGTCAATCGCCTTGTCGCCGTAGAACACCGCACTGCGCCCATCGGCGGCGGTGCCGTGTTCGTCGTCGCACCAGATGACATGGTGAACGCCGCTGATCCGGCTGTTTTCGGGATGCACGGGATCACACACGCCTGCCAATGCCGAACGAAGTTTCTGACTCAGGCTGACGATGTCTGCGGTCGTCATCCCCGTCAGGCCGGCCCAACTTTCTTGCGGTTCAACCACCGCATAGAAATTGCCGCCATAGGCAATGTCGACGGTGAAGGTTCCAACGCCCGGCACCTCGACCACCACGTCGGCGCTGTGCAGGTAGCTGGCCACGTTGAACAGTCGGATCGAGTCCACGTATTCGCCGCTCATGACGTAATCGACATCGACACGCCCGGCCGGTGTTTCGATGGCCAGCCGACCCGGCTCGCGCGGCGTGACCAGGCCCTCTTCAATCACCACGGTGGACAAGCCGATCGTACCCGCCCCGCACATTGGCAGGCAGCCGCTGACTTCGATGAACAACGCGCCAAAATCGCAATCGTCGCGGTTCGACGGGTAGATGATCACGCCGGACATGATGTCGTGCCCACGGGGTTCGAACATCAGCGCGGTGCGAACCCAGTCATGGTCACGCACGAAAATCTCACGGCGTTCGGCCATCGAAACGGACGGCAGCAGAGGCCCGCCGCCAGTCACGACCCGCACCGGGTTCCCGCACGCATGGGAGTCGACACAAAAAAAGCTACGTCTCATTCTGAAGTCCTCTCAAAGAAGTGCGCGTGGGGAGTGACGCTGCAACGCGCCGCGTGTCAGCCGGTCCAGCAACAGTGCCACCGCGACGATCGCCAGACCGGCGCGCAGCCCCAGGCCCATCTCCATTCTGGAAAGACCTCGTGTCACTTCTGCACCGAGTCCACCGGCACCGACCAGGCCCGCCAACACCACCATCGCCAGGGACATGAGGATGCATTGGTTGAGCCCGACCAACAGCGTCGGCGCGGCCGTCGGCAGTTCGATCTTGAACAGAATGTCCCGGGGTGAAGCGCCGGACGCCTGGCCCAGTTCCAGCAGGTCTTTCGGCAACTGTTTGAACGCCAGGGTGGTCAGCCTGAGCATCGGCGGAATGCCGTAGACGATGGTCGCGATAATCGCCGGCACTCGCCCGAGGCTGAACAGCATCACGGCGGGAATCAGGTAAACCCACGGTGGCACGGTTTGCATGATGTTGAGGATCGGCAGGAAGGCTTCATCCACGCGCTTTACCCGTGCCGCCAATACACCGAGCGGAAAGGCGATGGCCACCGAGATCAACACCGCCACCGAAACCAGCGCGATGGTTTGCATGGAGGCCGCCCAAAGGCCGGCGAACAGGCAAAACGCCAACATCAAGGCGGCAAACACCGCGACGCGTTTGTTGGCGAAAAAGAACGCGCCGACCACGACGATGGCGATGAACAGATAAGGATGCGGCGCCAGCAACGCGGACTCCACCGCGCCCAGCACCGCCTCGATGACTTGGCTGATGCCTTGGAACACACCGTGCAGATTGGCGTTCATCCAATCGACTGCGGGCGCCAGGAATTCACCCGGGGAAAATTGCAGTTCTGAGGCACTCATTGGCTTTCTCCCATCCGCGAGCGGGCAGCGTGCTGCGCCAACCGGTCCAGAATCATGGTCAGAATGACGATGGCGATGGCCGCGTTGATCGACTTGGCGATATCCAGTGTGCGAACGGCGCCGTAGATCGATTCACCCAACCCGCCGGAGCCGACGATGCCGGCGATAACCACCATGCCGAACGCCATCATCAAGCTCTGGTTCACCCCGGCCATGATGCTGGGCTTGGCGAACGGCAGGCGAATCTTGAAAAACATTTGCCAGCCGGTGACACCACTGGCATCGCCCAACTCGATGAACTCTCGCGGGGTCATCCGAATCCCCAGGGATGTCAGGCGTATCGCCGGCGGCACGGCCACGATAAAAGTGGCGAGCAGTGCGGTGGCCGGGCCGTAGCCCAGCAGCGCGATGGCCGGCAACAGGTAGATGTAGGGCGGCATGGTCTGGATCAGGTCCAGCACCGGATCGACCACGCGATCAACCGACGGCGCGAGGCCGGCCAGCACGCCCAATGGAATCGCGACCACCAGCGCCAGTACGGTGGCCGTCAGCACCAGCGCAAGCGTGCTGACCGTCTCTGGCCACAAGCCGATCACGTCGCAGAACACCAGCGCGAGGCCCGCGAGAATCGCGAACCGGGCGCCCACCACCCGCCATCCGATCAGGGCGATGGCCAGCGCGACGAGGTAATACGGCGGATAGGCAATGCACCAGAGCACACTTTTATAAACGCCCGTCAGCAGTGCATTGACACCGTCGAACAAAAACTCGCCATGGTCCGAGAGCCATTCCAGGCTCGAGTCGATGGTCGCGTCGAATTGATCGGAAAAGTCCGGAATGCTCATGTCGATGCCTCCAGAACGGTGTCGGTTGTTGAGGCCGAGAATTCATTCGGAATGCCCTGAACGCCGCGAAGCAGATCGCGCGGCGTAATGATGCCCACCACCACGCCGTTGTCGATGACTGCCAGCGCGTCGCGCTCGGACTTCATCGTCAATCCGATCAGTTCGTTGATGTCTGCGCCCAGCGAAGTCTTGCTCAGCCTGGAAATGTCGCATCCCGGGTTTGCGACCTTGAAAGGCTCGACCGGCGTCATGACCGAGTGAGCCTTGACCAGGTGCAGCCGGGAAATACCTGCCACAAACTCCGCGACATAATCGTCCGCCGGGTTAAGCACGATTTCCTCGGCGGTGCCGACCTGGATGATCACGCCATCCTTCATGATCGCGATGCGATCACCAATGCGGATGGCCTCGTCCAGGTCGTGAGTAATGAAGACCGCCGACTTGCCAAGCTCCTTGGTCAGCTGGCGAAACTCGTCCTGCAACTGCCGGCGAATCAATGGATCAAGCGCACTGAACGGCTCATCCATCAAAATCACTTCAGGGTCGGCGGTAATCGCACGGGCCAGGCCGACACGTTGCTGCATGCCGCCAGACAACTCCGTGGGGTAACGCGATGACCATTCGCTCAGCCCCACTTTGGCCAGTGCCTGTTCGGCCACTTTGTACCGCTCAGCCTTGCCGACGCCCTGCACTTCCAGGCCGAATGCCGTGTTCTCCAGCACCGTTCGATTGGGCAACAACGCCACACTCTGGAAGACCATGCCGATGTGACGCGCCCTCACCTCTCGAAGCTGCGCCGGTGTCAGGGAAGACAGGTCCTTGCCTTTGACCAGCACTTTGCCTGAGCTCGGTGTGATCAGTTTGTTGAGGAGCCTGATCAAGGTGGATTTGCCACTGCCGGACAAGCCCATGATGCAGAAGATTTCGCCTCTTCGAACCTGGAGGCTGACGTCGGAGACCCCGACCACACAGCCGTAGTTTTGCAGGATCTGAGTCTTGGTCAGCCCTTGCTGAGTGACAGCGTTCATCGCTGCCGGTGCGGCTTTCCCGAAGATTTTCCAGACTGACTGGCAATCTATCAGCACTTCGTTAGTGTCTATTTTGGCCGTTGTCATTTTCGTAACCCGTGAACCAGTTTTCTGGTTTCTCTAATGAATCAAAGGGCGGCAGTGGCGTAAGGCATCAGCAATCAGTTCTTGATATTTTCCCAGCGCTTGAGCAACTCGCTGTGGCTATCGGTCCAGCCCTTGATGGCCTGTTCCATGGTCTTGCCATCTTTGACTTCGGCGTTCATCGCGGTGATGTCGGCGATGGGCACGTACACGCTCGCCATCAGTTCACGCGCACGCGGATTGCTTTCAGCGAAGCCTTTGTGGCCGATCCAGTAGTAGCCTTGCAGCGGCGGGAAAATGCCTTTTGGATCTTTCAGGAATTTGAGATCGAATTTCTTGGTCATCCAGGAAGGATCCCAAACGGTGACGACTACTGGCTCTTTACGGTCGACTGCCGATTTCAACGCCGCCGTCATTGCCGTGGTACTGCCTTCCACCAGTTTCAGCTTGAGGTCATAGGCCTTAACCACATTGGTCGCATCGTTCATCAGGCCGGAACCCGGTTCGATACCGATGATCTTGCCGCCCAGTTTTTCCGAATTGGCGTTCAACTGGTCAATGGAATCGATGTCGACGTAACTCGGTACCGCAAGCCCTTGGTAGAGGCCAAACGAAACCGGCGAAAGTTTCTCGATTTTGTTCTTGTTTTTGTTCCAGTAATCGTTTGCCGCGTAGTCCGTTTGCGACGCCAGCACTTGAACATCACCTTTGCTTAATGCCGCATAAGCGATGCCCCACTCGGAGAACTCTACAACTTTTACGGTATAACCAGAGTCTTCAAGCACCTTCTTGGTAATACCCGTAATTGGCGTCAAGTCCTCCCACGTCATAGTACCCATGGTGATATTTTTTTCTTCGGCGTGAACTGGCAAACACATAACGCCGGCCACAGCGACAGCGCAGACAGCCTTCCAAATCTTTTTCATGGCGTGCTCCGATCTACGGTTAAAACTAGAGATTAGGCCTTTATGAAATAAAAGCCGGTGGTTTGAAACTATTCAGCCTTCTCGCCCTGCTCTGAGCGCCTGCCAGCGAATAACCGAGTTGACACCCAACATCGTCAATATCTTTGGAGGAAGCCGGCTAGGCCCTGGCAGTTGACTGAAACTTTGCAAAACCTGTGAATGGTGACCGCTGGCCAACTCGGCAGCCATCACGCCTGCCAATGTGCTTTTAACCGTGCCCAGCCCGTTTTCGCAGCAAGCGGAATAGAGGTTTTCCTCGATTTCGCCAAAGGCGGGAGCACTGTTGCGACTCAGGCAAAGCCGCCCTGCCCAGCTGAATTCCAGCGGCGTTGATTTCAACTCCGGGAAACGTGCATCCAGAGAGTGCCGTTGTTCTTCGGCCACCGCTGCAACACGCATGGGGGTGACTTGAATACTCGGGTCGTAGGTAAACTTGGTGCGGATAACAATCCGCGAAAGTCCATTCGAAGTTATCTTGCGAACTGTCGCGCCCATAGGGTCCGCTGGCAATAAGGCCCAACGATCTTTACCGGTAACCGGCCTTGAAAACTCATCATGACTATAAGCAGCCGTCATTGAGGCGTAAGTAAAGACATGCAGCAACCGGCCTTGAAAGTGACCGAAGTCTTCAATATGGCCATTGACCGCAAGAATGACTTTAGGCGCACTAACGGAACCACGATGAGACTTCGCCTTCCAGCCAATTCCCGCCCGGGACAATTCCACAATCGGTGAACGCTCATACAGTTCAATTTGCCGATCAAGTCCGTTTGCAAGATCCCGAATATATTGCGCTGGCTGAATCATCACCGCACCAGGCGTATACAGCCCGTTGTGGTAATAAGTGGAACCGGTAATGTCCCGCATCTGCGCGGCGTCCAGTACTTCAAACCGCTCGCCAATGCCTTTTAACGATTTGGCATAGTTGTCATTGAGTTTCGTCCCCCGCTCGGTGGCGGCAGCGTTGATCTTGCCGGAAGGGTCGAACGTCTGCGCAGACATGCCATATTCACGAGCAGCGTCGGCGGCAAACGCAATGGCAAAACGGTTCTGGGCAATTTCCAGTGCCGTTGCCGACTCACCGCCCACCGAATACTCCCCGGATGAAAGGCTGTGCGGCACATCGATCATGAACCCCGAGTTCCTGCCCGCCGGCCCCTTGGCGATTTCATGGGCATCCACCACCGCGATGCGGCAGCCCGGATGCAGTTGAGCCAGCCTGCGCGCAGCAGACAGCCCGGCAAAACCCGCACCGATGATCAGCCAGTCCGCCGTGACGTTGCCATCAAGCAGGCGAACAGGCGCAGTGCGTACGGAAATTGCCTCCCAACCTGAAACCCCGGTGTCTACCGGAAGGCGCTTGATGGTATGGGTGCTCATTTTTCGTTCTCTTCATCCGACCGATCAGACACATCGATCCAGATGGTTTTGATTTCGGTGTATTGATCGTGGGCAAAAATCGATTTGTCCCGACCGCCGAACCCGGACTCCTTGTAGCCGCCAAACGGCGTGGAAGCATCGCCCTCGCCGAAGCAGTTCACGGTGACGATCCCGGCGCGAATCTCCCTCGCCAACTTGATGGCACGGCGCAGGCTGCCGGTGTAAACCGAGGCGGCCAGGCCGTACACCGTGTCATTGGCCAAGGCAATGGCTTCAGAAATCGAGCTGAACGTGGTGACCGACAGGATCGGACCGAAGATCTCTTCCTGGAACAACCGACTCTCTGGCGCGACACCGTCAATCACGGTCGGCTCGACGAACGCACCATCTTCGGTACCACCGCCGTACACAACATCAAGTTTGCCGGCGCTGGCATGCTCAAGGTACGACTTCACTTTCGCGAAATGTTCGGGGCTGACCAACGCGCCGACGCGGTTTTGCGGGTCGAGTGGATCACCCATTTTCCATTCGCGGATGTAGGCGCCCATGCGTTCCAGCAGTTCATCCTTCACAGACGCGTGGACGATCAGCCGCGAGGTTGCGGAGCAGTTCTCGCCCATGTTCCAGAACGCGCCGTTGACGACATGCTGAGCGACGAGGTCGAGGTTTTGCGCATCGTCCATCACCACGGCCGGGTTTTTCCCGCCGCACTCGAGAACGATGCGTTTCAGGTTCGAATCGGCTGCGTAGTGCAGGAAACGGCGGCCGGTCGCGGTGGAGCCGGTGAAGCTCACCATGTCGACGTCGTGATGCAGGCCAATCGGCTCGCCGACCTCTTTCCCGGTGCCGGTGACAATGTTGAGCACACCGGCGGGGACGCCCGCCTCGAACGCGAGTTGCGCCACACGCAACGTCGTCAGCGTGGTCTGCTCGGCGGGTTTGACGATCACCGAACAGCCTGCGGCGAGTGCCGGGCCGATTTTCCAGGCCAGCATCAGCAGCGGGAAGTTCCAGGGCAGCACGCAGCCCACCACCCCGATGGGTTCACGCACGACCATGGTCAGCGCGTCACTGCCCACAGGGGCGGTGTTGTCATAAATCTTGTCGATCAACTCGGCGTGCCAGCGCAGCGTATGAATGGTGTCCGGCACATCGACCAACTGGCACTCGCTGACTGGCTTGCCGCTGTCGAGACTCTCAAGGACCGCCAGTTCGTGGCTATGCCGTTCGAGCAAATCGGCAAACTTCAACAGGACGGTTTTGCGCTCTTTTGGAGAAATGGATCTCCAGCGGCCATCCTCAAACGCTTCCTTGGCGTTGCTGACCGCGAGATCGACATCTGCCGACGCGCAAGCGGCGACGTCCGCCAGAAACTCACCGGTCGCCGGATTGTTCGTGGCGAAGGTTTTGCCCGAGATCGCGGGTTTGAACGCGCCGTTGATGAAGGCATTGCAGGGGAACGAAATGTCTTTGGCGATGGCGGCGTATTCGGCCTTGGTCAGGAGATCACCCATGGCTGGCTCCTGATGTGATGCGTGCAACGTCGCGCTTCACATTGGCAATGATGGTTTGCAGGCTTTGCTTTTCTTCCAGGTCGAGAGGTTGCAGCGGCAAGCGCACGTCCCCTACTTTCAGGCCGGCCAGTTCACAACCGTATTTGATCGACTGTACAAACTTGCCGCCGTCCAGGGCGTTCATCAGCGGCATCATCGCCGACATGATCCGGCGGCCCTTGTCGAAGTCCTTTTCGAGCACACAGGCTTCATAAAGCGCCACGTGTTCGGTTGGCAGGAAGTTGGAGCCGGCACACACCCAGCTTCGGGCGCCCCAGGCAAAAAACTCCAGCGCCTGATCATCCCAACCGCAGGACAGCGCGATGTTCGGGAACTCACGGGCCAGCAGATGAACGCGGCCCATGTCGCCGGAGCTTTCCTTGATGGCAACTACATTTTTGGAGGCGCTTACACGGGTGAGGTAATCCTCGTCCATCGAAACGGACATGCGGCCGGGGTAGTTGTAAAGCATGATCGGCAAGTCGGCAGCGCGATCGATGGTCAGCGCGTGGATTGCGTTTTCCTGGGAAGTCGGCAGCGCGTACGGCGGGCTGGTGACGAGAATGGCGTCCGCTTTGATCGCTTTGGCATCCTTGGCGTATTGCACCGAATCTTCGGTACGAATGGCGCCGGTGCTGACGATCAACTGGACCCGGTTGCCGATGACATCCTTGGCATAAGCGGCAAGCTCGGTACGCTCTTCCGAGGTCTGCGCATAATATTCGCCGGTCGAGCCGCCGATGATAATGCCGTGCACTTTCGCCTCGATCAGCGACTCCAGTACTTCGGAGTACACGCTCCAGTCTATTTCCCCATCCGGTTTATGAGGTGTCACTGCGGGGGTGTAGATGCCTTCAAATTTCAAGATGATTTCTCCGGAAATGAATTGCGTGGAAGATCAACGAGCGCGTCCGCCTTGATGCCTTGGGGCGCGATAAAAATCTCCATGTTTTCCCGGGACAGTTCCCAGTGTTCAAACACGAGATCGACTACTGCGGATTCATCGCGGCGTTCAATCGCCTCGATAAACAAATCGTGGTGCCCCGCCGACAGCTCAAGACGCTCTTCCATGTCCTCGTTTTGAGGCCGGAAAAAGGTATTGCCGATACGGGAGTGATCAATCAGCAATCTTTCCAGGCTGGGCTGGAGGTATTGATTGCCGGCCATTTCGCCCATGATCGCGTGGAAGCGGTTGTTCTCGACGACCATGGCCAGCGCATCCCTTGAGGTAGTGGCGATGCGGAACCGGTGCTGCGTGTCCTTCAAGTCGACCAGTTGGCGCGGCTTGTAGTTTTGAACGGCCAGACGGCCAACGGCTGCGTAAATCATCGGTGCGACGAGGAAGAAATTGCGCAGGGTCGAGTGATTCATTGGAATCACCCGGGCACCGCGGTTTTCCCGAATGTCGACATAACCTTCACCGGCCAGGCGTCGGAATACTTCCCGGACCGGCGTGCGGGACAAGCCATATCGCTCGCTGAGAATGACCTCATCCAGCGCTTCGTCAGGGTCCAGTTCCATCGTCAGGATTTGACGTTTCAGATCTTCGTAAAGACTGGTTTTGCCGTTTTTCACAACGACCTCCAAGGGCAGTTTTGCGGTCAGGTGCGGCTGACTGATGAGTCGAGACTCGCACGGGTTTTTGGGTCGGTCAATAGATTGTATTTCTTGTGTATACATAGAAAACACAGGAAAAACACAACGCGATTTCGATTAATTTCTTTTTAATTCATTTAGTTATGCGCTCACCTCAAAAATGAACTAGTCGGTTACAGAAAAGAAACACGTCGTTTTTGGAATGCTTATTTCTAGATCATTCCATCATAAAGCTTATTGCCAAGCGCACTTTGCCAGCAGCCCGGTTGACCCGTAGCGACATGGCGCAAGGCGTTTGCGACACAGCTTTGCGAGCACTTCCCGGCGAGCAACGGAACGAGCGATAGTGTGTCGCCGGTTGAGCGGCTCCGTTCTCCTTCAGGATCGACCAAGATGGGCAGTGAAGAAACCAGTAAGAAGGTCAAGGGCTACCGCCGACTGATACCGTCCATGACAGCCTTGATGGAATTCGAGGCCGTTGCGCGGTTGAGCAGCTTCACGCTGGCGGCGCAAGAATTGGGCGTGACCCAGGCGGCCGTCAGCAAGCAGGTCAAATACCTGGAGGAAACCCTCGGCACCCGGTTGTTTCATCGACTGCACCGGGCGATCAAACTGACCAGCGAAGGCTACGTGCTGTATTCGGTGGTCGCCGAATCCATGCAGCGCATGGCGAACGTGTTCGACAAGATTTCCGAGGGGATACCCGAGCAGGAACTGGTGCTCGCCTGCACCGCGGCGTTTTCACACCTGCGCATCCTGCCCCGGCTGGCTGCATTGCGCCTGTCGCAACCCAAGCTGCAGTTGCGCCTGATCACCCAAGTCCACAATCCGGACGTGCACCGACAAGACGTCGACATCGCCGTGCGCTTCGGCAATGGAAAATGGGAAGACGGCACGGCGATTTTCCTGTTTGACGAAGAAGTGTTCCCGGTGTGTTCCCCCACCTGGCTGACCACGCACCCTGCCCCGCTGTCGGTCAACGACTTCCTGCACATTGACCTGATCGATTCGGACACCACGCTCGAAGGCTGGATGACATGGAACAGCTGGTTCAAGGAGCTGGGCGAGAGTCGTCCCAAGGTGAATTACTGCCTGCGCTGCAGCAGTTACAACGACACGGTGCAGGCCGCGTTGCAGGGCTATGGCGTCGCGCTGGGCTGGAACCGTTTGTTGCGTCCACTATTGCAGAGCGGCGAATTGGTGCGGATTACTGACTACGCGGTGAAACCGAAAGATGCCTATTACCTGATTGTTCCGAACGGCCGGGAAATAACCCCGCTGGTGAACGCCATCGTCGATTGGTTACGGGATGAGTCGCTACTTTCACACTAAGGTCAGTTGTCGATTCTTCGCATAACTTTTAGCTATGCGAGGGTGAAATTAAAGCGCATTGACGCAAATCCGGACCATTTTGATACTTGCCTCACCGTCACTTACTGACGATTCAACATCGCCCCCGTGAGGCAACAGATGACAACTACCGTCGCGAAATCCCAACAAGAACTGGTGACTGCACGCACCCCAGGCCATGGCATGCATGGCGCGTTGTTCGGGCGTCAGGACATTTTCGACAGCGACGTCGATATCTTTTTCACCCGGCACTGGATTCTGGTCGGCGTGACGGCGGACATCCCGGAGCCTGGGGATGTTTCGACCATAGACATCGGCAAGTCCTCGATCATCCTCGTGCGTGACGACGACGAGCAGGTGCAAGCGTTTCGCAACGTTTGCCGCCATCGCGGGGCGCGCCTGAAGCAGGCCGGCAAATCAACGGTGGGCATGCTCGTGTGCCCGTATCACCAGTGGACCTACGACCTTGATGGCAGCCTCAAGCATGCCGCTCACATGGGCAAGGATTTCGATCCGACCTGCAAAAGCCTGACTCGTGTTCATACGAAAGTGGTCGGCACTCATGTGTTTGTTTGCCTGGGTGACCAACCACCGGCAGACATCGCCTACCTGGAACAAACCATGGCGCCCCGGCTGGCGCCCTACAACCTCACGTATTCGAAGATTGCTTATGAAGCCGAGATCATTGAAGACGGTAACTGGAAGTTGGTCATCGAAAACAATCGCGAGTGTTATCACTGCTCTGCGACGCACCCTGAATTAACCGCCTCATTCCTGCCGGAGGATTTTGGGTTCTGCGCTGAAGGTCTGAGTGAGGAATCGCTGCAAGCGCTGGATGAATATGAAGAACGCAATGCGGCAGCCAAACGCAGCTGGGAACGTGACGGGTTTATCTGCGACGCAGTGGAACACCTGGACACAGACGCGGTGACCCAGTTCCGCACGCAGCGGCTGGTCATTGCCGGCAATGGCGAATCGCAAACGCTCGACACGAGGGTGGCCTGCACACGGCTGTTTGGTGACCTGACCCGCCGCGATCTCGGCGACGTGCACTTGTGGACTCATAACTCCTGGACGCATGTGATGAGCGATCACGCCGTCATTTCATACATCATCCCGCTCGCGCCCGACAAAACGTTGGTGCGCACCAAATGGCTGGTCCATGCCGACGCCATCGAGGGCGTGGATTACGACATCGAAAAACTGACCGAGGTCTGGAAAGCCACCAATCAGCAGGACGCCAACCTTGTCGCGATCACCCACAGCGGTACGCAAGATCCCGGCTACTCGCCAGGCCCCTTCTCGGCATTTACCGAATCCTACGTGGATCAATTTTCTCGCTGGTACGCCGCGCGGCTTGCCGCACAGGGAGTGTGAGCAATGACCATGACCCTCCTTGAAAAGCCGCCGGTTACAACGAGCGCCGTGTCTGCACCGAACGTATTCACCCATCCGGACACGTGGGCCACCAACGGTGCACAGTGGAACAGTGGCGAGCAAAAAGCGCTGCACTGTTGCGCCGTACGCGACGAAACCCACGACGTAAAAACCTTTACCTTTCGAAGTGCGGATTTCAGCGCCATCAGTTTTGAGCCAGGGCAGTTCATTACGGTATCGCCGACCATCTCGGGGCAACGCGTGTCGCGCTGCTACACGCTGTCATCGTCGCCCACCCGCCCTTTTGCGCTGTCGATCACGGTCAAGCGTGTTCCCGGCGGGACCGTATCGAACTGGCTGCACGATCACTTGCGCGAAGGCGACAGGCTGCTTGCCTCCGGCCCTGCGGGCAGCTTCACACCGACAGGCCGTCCAGCCGACAAGCTGCTTTATCTATCGGCGGGCTCCGGCGTGACACCGCTGATGTCCATGACCCGCGCGGGTTTCGACCTGGCAGCCCGACTGGATATCGTCTTCGTGCACAGTGCTCGAACCCCTGACGATATTATTTTCCATGAAGAACTGACACGGATGCAGGCCAGCATGCCGGGACTTCGTGTCGTGAATATCTGCGAAGGACACGGCGACAGCACGGATTGGGCCGGGCCGATTGGCCGCCTGGATCTGGCCTTGCTCAGCGAACAGGTGCCGGACTTCAAGGAGCGGGAAGTGTTCACTTGTGGGCCGCAAGGCTACATGAGCGCGGTCAAGTCGCTACTCAAACAGGGAGACTTTGATTTCCACCACTATCACCAGGAAAGCTTCGATATCACGGCGCTGGATGAGGCCCCTCTGATCGAAACGGCCTGCGTGCTCGATCAGCCGGAGAGCCTGTTTACGATCACGCTGTCCCGCTCCGGTAAAACCTTCAGCATGCCGGGCAACCAGACCGTGCTGGCCGCTGCGAAGAAGGCCGGCGCCATCATCCCCTCCTCTTGCAGCCAAGGGGTCTGCGGCACCTGTAAAACGGCGGTGCTGCAAGGCACGGTGGCGATGAACCACAACGGCGGCATCCGCCAGCGTGAAATCGACAAGGGATTGCGCCTGCTGTGCTGCAGTAAGCCAACGTCAGACCTGGTCATCGATTTGTAGGGTCCATCAGAACGCTCAATGTGGTCTACGCTCCAGCCTTGGGTACCTTGTTCTGCCCCGGGCGACGTGCGTTTCGGCATGGTGGTTTGCAGCGGATGCGGTACGCAACTCTCCATGCATCCTTCCGGGAAAACCACATGATCCGCACCCTGCTGACTGCTTCTTTGCTGCTTGCGCTAAGCCTGCCCGCCCATGCCGGCGTCACGCCATTCCCCACTTCGTTCCGCACCCAGGACATCGCCGTGGAAGGCGCGAAAATCCACGTGCGCGTCGGCGGCAAAGGGCCTGCCGTGGTGCTGCTGCATGGCTTCGGCGACACCGGCGACATGTGGGCGCCTCTCGCTGCCGACCTGGCCAAGGACCACACGGTCGTGGTGCCGGACCTGCGCGGCATGGGCTTGTCGTCGATCCCGGACGGCGGCTACGACAAGAAAACGCAAGCGGGCGACGTTCGCGCGGTGCTGGCAGCGTTGAAAATCGACCACTCGGTGGTCATCGGCCACGACATCGGCACCATGGTCGCCTTCGCCTACGCCTCGCGTTATCCGCAGCAAACCGATCGCCTGGTGGTGATGGATGCGCCCGTACCGGGCATTCCGCCGTGGAACGAGATTGTGCGTTCACCGATGCTGTGGCACTTCGACTTTGGCGGTCCGGATGCCGAGCGCCTGGTGGCCGGTCGTGAGCGTATCTACCTCGACCGCTTCTGGAACGAGTTCGCCGGCGACCCGAGCAAAGTGGACGAAGCCACCCGCCAGCATTACGCCAAACTCTACGCCCGCCCCGGCGCGATGCACGCGGCGTTCGCGCAGTTCCGCAGCATTCGCCAGGACGCCGTGGACAACGAAGCATCGATGAAGACACGCCTGACCATGCCCGTGCTGGCCGTCGGCGGGGAAAAATCCTTTGGCAACAACGAAGCCATCGTCATGCGCAACGCCGCGGACAATGTCACGGAAGTGGTGATTCCAGGGGCAGGACATTGGTTGATGGAAGAGGCGCCTACGCAGACTATTCGGGCGATTCGCGACTTTTTGCAGTGACCGTCTGTGGCAGGGCAAAAACTGTCTACGGATCGTTGTCGAAGCCTGCCGCCCTGCCTGTTCGACGGACAGTCGCTCGACACTGCATCTGCCCACCACTTAAAGTGCTGCCCCTCAACAATGGATTGCCACCAAAAATGACTGAGACCTTCCAGGGCAGTTGCCTTTGCGGCGCCATCCAATACCAACTCCGGTCACGCCCCAAAGCTGTTTCGCACTGCCATTGCAGCCAATGCCGCAAAAGCCATGGCGCTGCATTTGCGAGCTACGGCAGTGTCTTGAGGGGCGACTTTGACCTGGTACAGGGTAACGACGACATCCGTTCTTACCCTTCCTCTGAATCTGTCGAGCGCCAGTTTTGCGCTCGCTGCGGCTCGTCGCTCTTCTGGTCAAATAGCCAGGGCGATTACTCCGACTGGATCTCCATAGCCCTCGGTACGCTGGACACGCCCTTTACTTGCGATAAACAGAAGCATGTCGAGGTGACGTCCAAGGCTGTATGGCATGACATTCAGGATCACTGGCCGCAGTCCCGATAATCGCTTTGTGGCTCGAGAATACTCATCCGCCCCTGCATCATGCCGCTCGCTCCCCTTTCCCGTGGCACTCGTGCCAACAGTGCAGAGCCTGCTACCACGCATCAGGCATTTACACTGCCAGCCCCAGGGGAGAAACCTATCGAAATGGAATTCATCTCATGTTTGAACGTAGCAAACTGGTTCCAGAGTTAATGGTCACCGACCTTGGTAACAGCCTGGGTTTTTGGGTGCATTGCCTTGGCTTCGAAGTAGCGTATCAACGCCCCGAAGATGGATTCGCTTACCTCGACTTGAACGGTGCTCAGGTGATGCTCGAGCAGATTGATCCGGACGCAGGCCAATGGCTTACGGCCCCCCTGACGAAGCCATTTGGAAGAGGAATCAACCTGCAGATCGACGTTGCCGCTGTCGCCCCCATCACCCAAAAACTTGGCCAAGCCGGATTTCCACTCTATCGAGCATGCAAAGACACCTGGTATCGGGCTGATAACGTAGAAGTAGGCCAGCGCGAGTTCATCGTCCAGGATCCCGATGGTTATCTCGTCAGATTGGTTGAGCGGTTGGGTGAGCGGCCGGCGGCCAAAAGCTGACCTTGCAGGTCAGCTGCCTGACGACCAGTTTTCCACTGCTATGCTGATAAGACCTGTTTCTGCACTGGGGACGAGTAGCATGGCAGCACAAGGCAAGCATTCCCCATTCACGCTCAAGGTTATGGCCTGCTGGGCTGGGATTTTCCTTGTCGCTTGGGCTGTCATAAAGCTGCTCGACACTCACCTGGACCTGAGATTGTTGGCAGATAGCACGAGCTGGCCGCAACGTTTTTCGGATTGGCTTTCGCTGGAAACGCCAATGCCGAATTGGTCGCTGCTGATGATAATCGCGATTTTAATCAGCACTCTGTCTGCAGCGATTTACTACGCCCGCAACACTGATGGAGCTTACGACGAGCTACATGAGATAGAGCGAAAAGTTTACAAAATGAACAACCCTCAGTTCCCACGACTGACAGATAACCAAACGCTATTAATGGAAGCTTTGGCCTATCATGCAAATTTCAGGAAAGTTGCAAACCTGAACTCAATTTGCAAACTTGTCTCACTCAGCACAGCAGAAGTTGAAGCCGATCTAAAGCAACTTCAAGACAAACGCCTTATCAAACAAAAAGTGACACGGGGCACGTTTGGCGCCACCACTTTTGAACTTACCTTGGCAGGCAAGGATTATGCGTTAGAGCGTTTTCAGCTAACGTAGTACAGACAAAGTGGAGGTAGGCTGGAGGTGCTTTTTTGAGTAACGTAGTTCGCCCTCCAGGCGACATGACTCACCTTTTCACAAGATCAAGTGGCCCCATGTGGATAATGTCCAAGGATGTGATCTTTCCCTACTGGACCGTCACTTTCCGGCTAGAACCAAACATACAGCTACTTCCAGACGCCACTTTGTAGACCACAGGTTTACAGACGTTGGTAGCGCCGTTCGAAATCACTGGCCAACTGTTCAAGCGTGACGCTTCCCAAGCGATCTATAAGCAGTGCCTGCGCCGCATCAAACGCTTCGGTCAGCGCGGCATTCACCGCTTGCTCCACCAGGCATTCTGGATGGTCGGTCGACAGACCGATGGCGAAAAGCGAGGACGAGCCCAAGGCCTGATGGATGTTCAACAGTGTTATATCCGCTAACGGTTTCGCCAGCGTCCACCCCCCACGGTGCCCCTTTTCCGAGCGCACATACCCCCCGTCCTTGAGCAGCGCCATGGTCCGCCGGACCACCACCGGGTTGGTACCGAGCATCTGCGCGATGGTATCGGACGTGGCGGGCTGTTCGTGGCGAGCCATGTGGATCAGCACGTGCAGCATGCGGGACAAGCGAGTGTCATTTCTCATGGATGGCAGCTTCCTGAAATTGCGTGTGCCGAGTATCGCTCGACACAGCATAAGTTACGAGACTATTGACACCCCGACATCACGTAACTTACGTTGTATCTAGAGTTTTCGAGCAGGTCGAAGACCCAGGGAGACTGATCAATGGTTTATGACGTGATCATCGTTGGCGGCAGCTATTCCGGTATTTCCGCAGGCTTGCAACTGGCACGGGCGCGCCGAAAGGTGTTGGTGATCGATGCAGGTCAGCGCCGTAATCGGTTTGCTCACAATTCACATGGATTTCTTGGGCAGGACGGTCGTGATCCCGGCACGATAGCCAGCGAGGCACGTGCCCAGTTGCTGGCCTATCCAACAGTCGAGTGGCTTTCGCAACCCGCCGTCCATGCAAAGACGGGCGATGGTGGATTTGTGATAACAGCCGCGAACGGGGAGCAATTCGCAGCGAGGCGTCTGATCCTGGCCACAGGGGTGGTGGATGAGTTGCCTGCGGTTCCCGGGCTGTCAGAGCGCTGGGGGCAGCGAGTGTTTCATTGTCCGTATTGCCATGGATATGAACTGTACGGCGGGCAGATTGGAGTTTTGGCGGCGTCGACAGTTGCCATCCACCAATCGCTAATGTTGCCCGACTGGGGGCCAACGACACTCTTCCTCAACGAGGTATTCGAGCCTGATGCCGAGCAGTTGGCGAAGCTGGCCAGGCGTGGGGTTGCGGTGGAGCGCGAACCTGTCTTGTCGGTTGGCGGGGAACAAGCCGATGTGACACTGGCCAGCGGTCGTGTGATCAAATTTGCAGGGCTGTTCACTCAGCCTCTCACGCGTATGGGCAGCCCGCTGGCAGCGCTGCTTGGTTGCGAGTTTGAAGCCGGGCCGACGGGAGAGTTCATCAAGGTCGATGCGATGCGCGAAACCAGTGTACCCGGCGTGTTTGCCTGCGGGGATGCAGCAATAGCCGCAGGCAATGTGGCCGTCGCAGTGGGTGACGGCGCACGCACGGGCGGCGCGGCACACCAGTCGCTGATCTTTCGCTGAATACGGGTAGCAAGCGGATGAAGCGCGCCCGTCGCCCTCCGTTCTCAAGCCGATTGCCTGCGCCAGGTGCCGGGTGATGTGCCGAACTGGCGTTTGAATGCGCGACTGAACGCGGCTTCGGATTCGTAGCCCACTGCAAAGCCGATTTGCGCCACATTGCCGCGACCTTCGCGCAGGTGTTGAGCCGCCACGTGCATGCGCCAGAGCGTCAGGTATTGCATCGGTGGCTGGCCGACCAATGCCGTGAATCGTTCCGCGAAAACCGAGCGCGACATGCCCACTTCAAGCGCCAGGGCTTCTGCCGTCCAGCCCTCGGTTGGGCGAGCATGAAGCAGCGCCAATGCGCGCCCGATATGCGGATCCCGCAAACCCGCCAGCCACCCGCGCCGTTCAGCGGGGAGGCTCGCGACATACTGGCTGACGGCTTCGACGAAGAGCAATTCCGATAGCTTGGCGATGACCGTTGTCGAGCCGACGCGCCCCGCCGCGATCTCGCTGACAGCAAACCGGAATGAGCTTTCAATCCAGGCTCCCGAAGCCGTCGCGCGCACGTCCAGTTTCAATAAGGATGGCAGCGACGAGAGCAACGGACTGAAAGGGGTTTCAGTGCCGAGGAACCCACACAATAACTGCGTGACCTCGCCGCCTCCGCCGCACTTGATACGTGAAATGCCGCCGACTTCCGGCGGCTGAATAACGTCGCGCGCCGACATGGGATCAACGCTCAGGTCGCTGCCAAACGTATGAACGTCATTGCGCGGAAGCAGAATGAGTTCGCCTGCCCGCACGTCGAGGGTGGCTTCACCGGCGATTTTCAATTGCATGTGCCCCGCAGCGACAAAATGCGACGCAATGACATGTCGAGGGGCCGCCAGGAACGGTTTGCAATCGTCCGCAGAGATTTTTCCGCTGAGGCACCAGGGCGCAGTGAATTCCGCCTCGAGGAAGACTCCTCCAGAGAGCCGAATGACACGCAAGACATCAGAAAGCGCATCCAGCAATTGCCAGCCCTCCTTTCCGGAGTCCGGAGCATGTAATCAGGCGCACCGGTCATTCTGCGCCTGAACGGCGAGGCCTAGATTAGCACCAACGCGGACTCAGTGATCAGGACGCCCCCCAGAGGTTTCACTCATGGTCACAGGCTCCGACGTTAACCGTAATGGCCCCCTTCCAGTTCGACCAGGAAGCAGGAGATCGATATGAACACCGTCGCAACCTTACCCGACGCAGATTCGGGCAACGCCGCCCGTTATGCTCAACTCGTCAGGTCCTCGAAAAAAGCCGAATGGCAGATCGATCGCGATTTGCTCCAGGACCGCCGCTTCGACTTCTCGCGCAAATTCTTGCCCGACGGACTCTCGCGGATCGACCGCCTGACCTTTCTCACCCTGGAAGAGGCGCGCCTGCTCAGCCAGATTCAGGGCCGAACCTATGCGTATATCTTTGGCCTGGTCGAGCGTTTCATCAGTGCCAAAATGCTCGATCAAGGTCGGGCCCATGTCTTTGACGATCAGCTCGCGCTTGAAGCGCTGGTGCGATTTTCCAATGACGAGATCAAGCATCAGGAGCTGTTCCGGCGCATAGAAACGATGATGGATGCGCAATTGCCGGCGGGATATCGCCAAGTGGCCGATCCAAACGATGTGGCGCGTGCGGTACTGGCGGCCAGCACCTGGTCGGTGCTGGCGCTGACCTGTCATATCGAGCTGTTTGTTCAAACGCATTACGCAAAAAGCATCGCCCCGCGCGAGGAGTTGTGCCCGCTCTTCAAGGATGTCTTCAAATTTCACTGGAAGGATGAAAGCCGGCACGTCGTACTCGATGAGCTGGAATGGAAAGCGGAGCATGCGAAACTTTCGCCAGTCGAGCGCGACCAGGCAGTGAACGATCTGATTGCGCTGGTGGCAGCCGTCGATGCAATCCTGCAGGCGCAATCGGCATCCGATGCCAACTACTTCATTCGCAATGTTCCACGCTCGTTCAGTGTTGACGAGACCGCGCAAATCAATGCCTCCGTGCTGGGCGCCTACCGCTGGCAATACATTATCTCGGGCGTGCAGCATCCACACTTTGGCCAACTGCTTGCGCGCATGACAACACCCGCGCAGATGTCCAGGATTCAGACCGCATTGGCTCCCATCATGAGCAACTGATCTACAGGGTGCGGCCGACCTCGCGTCGGTCGCGCGGATGTGCAATGACGTGCTGGATTGAGGATGGCAGCCATGACGATACCGATGTGGATGTTGCTTGGATTCGCGACCTGGACTTTGCTGCTGTTGATGGCAACCGTCGGGGTGTATCGCTGGGTCAGAATCCTGTTCTCGAATGTTCCGATTGCCTCCTTCCGAAGCGATCAGCCCGATGGCGAGGATTGGTATCGGCGCGGAACTCGAGCGCATGCGAACTGTGTGGAGAACCTGCCGGTCTTTGGCGCCATCGTGTTCGTGATTTCAGCCCTTGGTATCAACACACCCGCCGTTGACTACTTGTCCATGCTCGTCCTGATCGCTCGTGTGTGCCAGTCTCTGGTTCACGTATCTCATGTGCAGACAAACAGGTTCGTGGCGGTTCGGTTTACCTTCTTTTGCGTTCAGTTGGTCTGTTTCCTTGCGCTCATTGTGATAGCCGCGAGTTACGGCGCATGAGTAAGGGATGAAGTGCTTGCTTGCCGCAAACGTCGAGGGCAATGCGTTGCCGCTCTCGGCAAGCATGCGGCACGGCCCCATCTCAGCGACGCTGTTCGGCTCGCAAACAAACCCCATGTAACCCCTTCTGATCCTGAGGGTGACGTCGTTATCATGGACGCCGGTTTGACAGGAGAAATGCAATGGAACTGAAGTTCAGTCACGTCGATGTACTGGTCACGAATCTCGAAGAAGCCTGTGCTTACTACGCACAGACACTGAAGGCCAGGATCTCGAAAACGCTCGTCTGGGAACGCGGTGGCCTGCACGTGCGCTACGCGATTGCGTTGATCGGTCAGGAGCGTTTCATGCTCGTGCAACCGTTGACGGGGAACCTGAAGGAACTCCTGGATTCTTCGGGTGAAGGCATGATTTATCGCCACTGCTACTCCACGCCGGACATCGAGCAGGCCTATGACGAATTGATCGCCACGGGTGTTCAGCCAGAAGACGAAAACGGCAAACCCCTCGCCCGCGCGAACCTGCAATCCCCGTCCGGGGCCCGCATCATCTGGTTGCCCAAACGCTTCGGGCACTTCTCCATCGAGATATTGGAAGACAAGGCGCTGGAAGCATTTATCGAGGAGGCGTTTGCCTGAAAGAGGCCGGGGTGAATGTTCGCCATCGGCCTGCCGCCACCGCACAAATGCCAAAGGCCCGTCCAGGGCCGGGTTATCGGATAGCCGGGAACTCTTCGACGCTGTCAGGCCAGGCAGATAGAACCTCAAAGCCATCGTCAGTGACCGCCACCATGTGCTCCCACTGGGCCGAAAGGGAGTGATCCTTGGTGACAACTGTCCAGCCGTCCGCCAGGGTTTTCACGTGACGCTTACCCGCGTTCAACATGGGCTCAATGGTGAAAATCATGCCCGCTTTCAACTGCAATCCCTGGCCGGGATAGCCGTAATGGAGGATCTGCGGCTCATCGTGATAGACCTTGCCAATACCGTGACCGCAGTATTCGCGCACAACACTGAATCCATCCCTTTCGGCGACCGACTGAATGGCATAACCGATATCGCCCAGCGTGGCACCGGGGCGAACGACTCGAATACCGGCGCACAGCGCTTCGTAGGTGGTCTTGACCAAATGCCGAGCCTGCGGACTGGGTTCACCCACGTAATACATTCGACTGGTGTCGCCATACCAACCGTCCTTTTTGACAGCGACGTCGATATTCACAATGTCGCCATCCTTCAGGACAGTGGCCGAAGGCAGGCCATGGCAGACCACCTGATTGACGGACGTCAGCACGGTTTTCGGGTAGCCGAGATACCCGATATTCCCCGCAATGGCCTTTTGCACATTGACGATGTAGTCGTGACAGCGCTGATCGAGCTCGTCGGTGGTGACACCCGCTTTCACATAAGGCCCAATCATGGCCAGCACCTCGGCCGCCAGCGTTGCAGCGGCACGCGAGCTGGCGATGTCTGCCCGGGTATTGATGCGCACGTTCGCCCTCATTTCCTGGCTCCGATGGCTGCATGAACCTGTGGGCCTTGCGAACTTTCTTCGAGGGCGCAGAGCTTCTTCAAATCAAGACCGCCTTGCAGTTCTGCACGAATCAACATGCGGCAAATGTCGCTGTGATCCAGGTCGGGGTGTAATTCGGCAAGCATCCCGATACGCATCCAGTGCTCGGCCTGAGCGTTGATCGAACGGCTCAACGCGTCGCTGGCGACGCGCAGATGTTCATGCATGTCTTCAGAAATTTTTACGATGCCCATCAGTTTCACTATATGAAATGGATATGGAACGTATATTAGTCGGTTTGGGCGCTAAATCAAATGCACGTTATGGCAATGAGGAAGGAATACTGATGGATCTGATCGATCCGCCTGCAAAGGTAGTAATGATTTGGGCGAATGAGTCAGCCCTACGGACTCTGCAGCGGCCTCGTTCTCAAAGACCGCACTCCTGCAACGCCCCATGCCAGGCAATGAATTGACAATCAGACAGCATTTGACCACCCCATATGGAAAAACGTATATTCGATTAACCATATGTACTCAGAGAAGTCACCATGCGCGTTTTGTTCATGTGCACCGCCAATAGCTGCCGCAGCATCCTCTCCGAAGCGATGTTCAATCATCTCGCGCCGCAAGGTTTTCAGGCAGTCAGTGCCGGCAGCTTCCCCAAGGGCCAGGTTCTGCCGCGCAGTCTTGTGACGCTGCAAGAAGCCGGCATCGCGATTGACGGTTTGAGCAGTAAAGGCAACGACGCCTTCGAAGCCAACCCACCGGACATTGTCATCACCGTCTGCGACAAGGCTGCCGGCGAGGCGTGTCCGGTTTACTTCGGGCCGGCGCTGAAGGCTCATTGGGGATTGGAAGATCCATCCGAGGTGAAGGGCGACGAAGCGGTCGTGACCGCGGCCTTCCACTCGACCCTGGCGCGCATCGAAACACGCTGCCGGGCCTTCCTCGCCCTGCCCTTCGGCGAACTTGACCGGGATGCGTTGAAGCGCGAACTCGATCGCATCAGCACCCTGTAACCGGAGCCCTCATGTCCCACGAACTGCCCAATCTCGACGCCTCCCTGATTCAATCCATTGCCGGTGACGACATCCCGCACAAGCCACGAATCCTGCTGTTGTACGGATCGACCCGACCGCGTTCATTCAGCCGTCTGCTGATCGAAGAAGCCGCCCGATTACTCGAACATTTCGGTGCAGAAACGCGAATCTTCAATCCATCCGGTCTTCCTCTGCCGGACGATGCACCGACCGATCACCCGAAAGTCCAGGAACTGCTCGAACTGATGCAATGGTCGGAAGGACAGGTCTGGTGTTCGCCTGAACGTCACGGCTCGATGTCGGCCGTGTTCAAGGCGCAGATAGACTGGGTGCCGCTCGCGCTAGGCGCCATTCGCCCGACCCAGGGCAAAACCCTCGCGGTCATGCAAGTCAGTGGTGGCTCTCAGTCGTTTAACGTGGTGAATCAACTGCGTGTGCTGGGGCGCTGGATGCGGATGTTCACCATCCCCAACCAGTCTTCCGTGCCGAAGGCTTATCTGGAATTCGACGAAGACAACCGCATGAAACCGTCCGCGCTTTATGACCGGGTGGTGGACGTCATGGAGGAACTGGTGAAGTTCACCCTGTTGCTGCGGGAGCGCCCGGACCTGGTTGACCGTTACTCGGAACGCAAGGAGTCGGCAGAGGAACTGACCCGGCGGGTGAATCAGCGGTCGATTTGAACATCAAGCATGAGCGCTTGAATGCCTCATTTTGACAGTGACGAACATTTTGACGCGGTCGTGAATTTCCTGGAGAGCATGTCGAAAAGGTTCATGCCGTTCACTGCTCGCCGGATCCTCAAAATTCCACGTCATCACTTCGTCAGAGATCGGCATCTTGCCCGCCTCTTCCGATGATTTGTCACACAGCGTGATGACATAGTCGAACTGCTGGCCTTCAAACTCGCTGATTGATTTGCTGCGCAAGCCGGTTGCGTCGACGCCGATATGTTCCAGCGACTCAAGCGTTCGCGGATCGACTTCACTGGCTTCCAGCCCCGCGCTGAAGGCTTCAAAGTGTTCGGAGTCGGTATGTTTCAGGAGAGACTCCGCCATCAATGAACGAATGTCATTTTTAGCGCAGACGAACAGCACCCGGGATTTTTCGGTCATGAGCAACGCCCCCTCTTTCAAGACAGTGAACGGAACATCGGTGCTGTTATTAGAGCAGTGATTGCGCCGAAGGGAAGTCCTGACCGATGGGGAGCACGTGAAATAAAGTGCGGATTGAAGAATTGTCACGAGGCTGTCATTTATCTTAAGTAATACTGACTTCAACCCGTTGCGGGCTCTTTCAATGGCTGCCATTTTTGGCAGCTTTTTTTGCCTGCCGCTTTTGCCGTCTCAAACATCAATTAATCCCCGCGACCCTGCCTCCCCCCAGCGCTTTATAGATCGCAACAAATAAACACCGATGTGGCGAGATAGAGAAAACCCTATCTCGCCACACCGATGTCGTTGTAGTCGGCAGCCCCCACTATCAGCCCTGCGCTTTGCTCATTTTGGTGAACAGCTCGGTTGGCACTTTCTTGCCGTTGGAGGTGAACTGGTTGGTGCGGAATTTGTAGACCTCGCCTTCGGAAAGGAAACCGTCGTTGTTGGTGTCCATCGCCTTGAACTCTTCAGCACCCTTTGGGGCCACGGTCAGCAATTCTTTCAGGGAAACGCGGCCGTCGTGGTCGGTGTCGGTACGGGCGAAGGAAGCATCGCCACATTTGCCTTCACCGCACTTGCCTTCACCGGCCTTGGTGACTTTGGCGCCGGTTTCGCTGGCGCCGCACTTGCCTTCGCCACACTTGCCTTCACTGGTCTTTTCCGCCGCGGCGAGTTGGTAGCCTTGAGGCAGTGCGTCAGCGGCGAAGGCAGACGAAGCGAGGTTCATGCAGCCGACCAGTGAAACAGCGATCAGGCCAATACGGGATTTGTTCGAAAGACGGGACATGGTTATTTCTCCGGATACTGTGTGCGGTGAGGCCGCTCAGGGTCATGCCGCCAGGGCTATAAGCCGTGGTGCGAGGTGCGTTTGCTTTCTCGCTAAGGCCAGGCTATTTGACTGCAACCGTGTATCCCGGATGTATCCGGATCGAGGGGCATTTGTACGCCAGCATCTTTACAGCGGGTCTGGATACACAGCGATACATTTGGCCCACTGTTTTTTATCCTGGCGGCCTCGAAGCCCCCTGAACAAATCGACATCAAACCTATCCCTGAGCAATTCCAACACGATCGTAGTCGGGGCCCCGCCGCAGAAGGTGTCCGGGCCAGACTCGCTCATCCTGCAGCCCTGCCATACTGTTCATCATGGCCAGTGCAACCTTCCGCTTCTACGAGGAGCTCAACGATTTCCTGCCGGCCGAACGACGGCGGCAGTCATTCACCTGCAAGTGCGCGCGAGGGGCAACGGTCAAGCACATGATCGAGGCGCTCGGGATACCGCACACGGAGGTCGAACTGGTGTTGCTCAACGGCGAGTCGGTGGGTTTCGAGCGGGTGATCTTCGATGATGACCGGTTGGCGGTGTATCCCAAGTTCGAAACGCTGGACATCAGCCCGCTGTTAAAGGTTCGGGCTCAACCTTTACGGGTGCTGCGCTTCGTCGCGGATGCGCACCTGGGCGGGCTGGCCAACCTGCTGCGCATGAGCGGCTTCGACACCCTCTACGACAATGGCTTCGAGGATGGCGAGATCGCTGAGATCGCTGCGCAGCAAGGACGTATCGTGCTGACCCGTGACCGCGAACTGCTCAAGCGGCGGATCATCAGCCATGGCTGTTACGTGCACGCCCTGAAACCGTCGCTGCAGCTGCGCGAATTGTACGAGCGCCTCGACCTGGCGCGTAGCGCGCGGCCATTCAGCCTGTGCCTTCATTGCAACCTGCCGCTGCACGAGATCAGCCCGGAACTGGCCCGGCCGCAGGTGCCGCCACGCGTTGGCGCGCTCTATTCGCACTTCCTGCGCTGCGACGCCTGCCAACGGGTTTACTGGGAGGGTTCGCACTGGCGCAGCATGTGTGCACTGCTGGCACCTCTGCTGGACCGATAGTTAACCATTGGTCGAGAAAAACTCAGGGCAGAAGTCCTCCCCTTAACTACTGATCTAGTATCAACGCAAGTTTCGGCAGGAGATTCTCATGTCGTTGGCTGAAGAACAAAAACCGCAGCGTCGCAAAGAAGCCCGGCTGTTTGTCTTTCTTGTCGTCTGCCTTTTTCCGCTGCTGTCGGTCGCGATAGTGGGCGGCTATGGCTTCCTCATCTGGTTTTTCCAAATGCTCTACGGCCCGCCCGGACCACCTAACTGATAGTTCTCTTTCAGAGCCTGTTGGAGTCAGCGCATGGACGAAACTCTGCATATAGCCAGCCTGGTGGTACTTGCCCGACCTGAACTATTCGACGCCGTCAAAGCCAACTTGCGTCTATTGGACGGCCTGGAATTACATCACGAAAGTGCCGCCGGAAAACTGGTGGTCGTGCTTGAGGCCAGCCACGAAAATCAGATCCTGCAACGTATCGAGCAAATCAACAATCTGCCGGGTGTGCTCAACGCCGCGTTGATCTATCACGAACTCCTAGAGCCCACAGGAGACACCGAATGAGCATGTCCCGCCGAGAGTTCGTCAAGGCCCAGGCCGCGGCCATCGCAGCCGCCGCCGCTGGCCTGCCGATTGCCACCTCCGCCAGTAACCTGATTACCGAAGCGGACATGGTCACCCTGGACTGGAACAAGGCGCCCTGCCGTTTCTGCGGCACCGGGTGCAGCGTGATGGTCGCGACCCGCGACAACCGGGTGGTCGCCACCCATGGCGACGTCAAGGCCGAGGTCAATCGCGGACTCAACTGCGTGAAGGGCTATTTTCTCTCCAAAATCATGTACGGCGTGGACCGCCTGACCCAGCCTCTGCTGCGCATGACCAACGGCCAGTTCGACAAACAGGGCGAATTCCAGCCGATCAGCTGGGACCAGGCCTTCGACATCATGGAAGAAAAGTTCAAGCAAGCCCTGAAGAACAAAGGTCCGGAATCGATCGGCATGTTCGGTTCCGGGCAATGGACGGTTTGGGAAGGTTACGCAGCCAACAAATTGATGAAAGCCGGTTTTCGCAGCAACAACATCGACCCCAATGCCCGCCATTGCATGGCCTCGGCGGTGATGGGTTTCATGCGCACTTTTGGCGCGGATGAACCGATGGGCTGCTACGACGACATCGAAGCCACCGACGCCTTTGTGCTGTGGGGCTCGAACATGGCGGAGATGCACCCGATTCTATGGAGCCGGGTCACCGACCGGCGCCTGAGCCAGCCGCATGTGAAAGTCGCGGTGCTGTCGACCTTCGAGCATCGTAGCTTCGAACTGGCCGATATTCCCATGGTATTCACGCCGCAATCCGACCTGCTGATCCTCAATTACATTGCCAACCACATCATTGAAAACGGTAAGGTCGATAAGGATTTCATCAGCAAGCACACGCGCTTCGCCAAAGGCGCCGATGACATCGGCTACGGTTTGCGTCCCGACGACCCACGGGAAAAACAGGCGAAGAATGCCGACAAGGCCAATACCTGGACCGACATGTCCTTCGAGCAGTTCGCCGCGTTCGTCAAACCCTACACCCTGGAACGTACCGCGAAAGAGTCCGGCGTGGCCCCGGAACGCCTCAAGGCCCTGGCTGAACTTTATGCGGACCCCGAACGCAAGGTCGTGTCGTTCTGGACCATGGGTTTCAACCAACACACGCGCGGGGTGTGGGCCAACAACCTGATCTATAACATCCACCTGCTCACCGGCAAGATCAGCGAGCCGGGCAACAGCCCATTCTCGTTGACCGGCCAGCCGTCGGCCTGTGGCACTGCGCGGGAGGTCGGCACCTTCTCCCACCGCTTGCCCGCCGACATGGTAGTGACCAACCCCAAGCACCGCGCCACCGCAGAACAGATCTGGAAACTGCCGGCCGGCACCATCCAGGAGAAAGTCGGTTTTCACGCGGTGCAACAGAGCCGCATGCTCAAGGACGGCGTCCTCAACGTGTATTGGACCCAGGCCAGCAACAACATGCACGCTGGGCCGAACATCATGCAGGAAGTCTTGCCTGGCTGGCGCAACCCGGAAAACTTCGTCATCGTCTCGGACGTTTACCCCACCGTTTCCGCCCAGGCCGCCGACCTTATCCTGCCCAGCGCCATGTGGGTGGAAAAGGAAGGTGCCTTTGGCAATGCCGAACGTCGCACGCAGTTCTGGCATCAATTGGTCAGCGCACCGGGAGACGCCAAATCGGACTTGTGGCAGCTGATGGAGTTTTCCAAACGCTTCACCACCGACGAAACCTGGCCCGCCGAGTTGCTGGCCAAATCGCCGCAATACAAAGGCAAAACCCTATTCGAGGTTCTATTCAAGAACGGTCAGGTCGACCAGTTTCCCGTCGAGCAAATCGAGGCCGGCTACAAGAACGACGAAGCCAAGGCCTTTGGTTTCTATGCGCAAAAAGGCTTGTTCGAAGAGTACGCCCGGTTCGGTCGTGGCCACGGCCATGACCTGGCGCCCTTCGACCTTTACCACAGCGAACGTGGCCTGCGCTGGCCGGTGGTCGACGGCAAGGAGACCCGCTGGCGTTATCGCGAGGGCCTCGATCCTTACGTGGAGGCCGGCAGCGAAGTGCAGTTCTATGGCTACCCGGACAAGAAGGCGATCATCTTCGCCCTGCCCTACGAACCACCGGCCGAAATCCCGGATGCTGACTACCCGTTCTGGCTGAGCACCGGCCGGGTCCTCGAACACTGGCATACGGGCAGCATGACCCAGCGAGTCGAGGAGTTGTACAGAGCGGTGCCGGACGCCCTGGTGTACATGCATCCGGAGGACGCCAAGGCCTTGAAGGCACGGCGTGGCAGTGAAGTGAAGCTGATCAGCCGCCGCGGTGAAATCCGCGCGCGTATCGAAACCCGCGGGCGCAACAAACCACCCCGCGGCCTGGTGTTCGTACCGTTTTTCGATGCCAACAAGTTGATCAACAAGGTCACGCTCGACGCCACCGACCCGATCTCCAAGCAGACCGACTACAAGAAATGCGCCATCCGCATCGAGTTGATCAGCGCGGCTTGAGGAGAACCGTCATGACTTTTCGAATCCTGCCCCTGGTACTGCTTGCCGCAATGGGCATGGTGCTCGCCGCCGAGGTCGATTACCCGCTGGATGCCCCCGGCCCCGACGGTCGCCGCCCCGGCGGCACCCTCACCCGGAGCATGCCCGCGCCACCGATTGCCAACGATGAAAACAAGGACCTGAAGCGCGAGCGCAACTATCCTGACCAGCCGCCGACCATTCCCCACAGCATTCGCGGGTACCAGATCGACAAGAACGGCAACAAATGCCTGACGTGCCACAGCCGGGCCAATAGCGCGCGCACCCAGGCGACGATGATCAGCATCACCCACTACATGGACCGCGACGGTCAGGCGCTGGCGGCAGTCTCGCCCCGGCGCTACTTCTGTACTCAGTGCCACGTGCCGCAAAAAGAGGTACTGCCGCTGGTGGGCAACACCTTTGAAACCATCGACAAAATCCTGCAAGACGATGCCAACGCTGCGCAAAAACCTTGAGGAGGCGCCATGAAAGCACTGTTCGCCCTGCTTAAGGATTATTGGGGCATCCTCTGTCGACCCAGCGTTTACTTCAGCCTGGGGTTTCTGACACTGGGCGGCTTTATCGCCGGGATCATTTTCTGGGGCGGTTTCAACACAGCGCTGGAGCTGACCAACACCGAGAAGTTCTGCATTTCCTGCCACGAGATGCGCGACAACGTCTATGTCGAGTTGCAGGACACCATTCACTACACCAACCGTTCCGGTGTGCGCGCCAGTTGCCCGGACTGCCACGTCCCCCATGAGTGGACGCACAAGATCGCGCGCAAGATGCAGGCGTCGAAGGAAGTCTGGGGCAAGCTGTTCGGCACCATCGACACCCGCGACAAATTCCTCACCTTGCGCCGTGAACTGGCGGAACATGAATGGGCCAGGCTCAAGGCCAACGACTCGCGCGAATGTCGCAACTGCCACAACTTTGAGTTCATGGACTTTACCCGCCAGGGCAAACGCGCTGCGGCCATGCACTCCACCGCATTGGCCAAGGGCGAGGCCACTTGCATCGACTGCCACAAGGGTATTGCGCACAAGTTGCCCGATATGAGTGGCGTGAAAGGATGGTGATGCATCCGAAATATCCGACCGGCCGCCCCACACCGTCAGCGTAGGGCGACAGATCTCACACCAGCATCAGTTCGTTGCTACCACTTTTTTGCCGCCACTGTCCCACCCTCCTCCCAACGCCTTATAGATCGCGACGATGCCCCGGTACTGATCAGTCTCACCCAACGCCTGCGCATCCTCGGCGTTCAGGCGTTCACGCTGCGCATCCAGCAACACCAGATAATCCACCGTGCCTTCCTTGTACTGGATCGCCGCCAGGTCTGCCGCAGCTCGGCTGGACTCGCTTTGCCGGATCAACGACAGCAACCGCTGCTGGCGTTTGCCGTAGTCGCTGAAGGCGTTTTCCGACTCTTCCAGCGCCAGCAGCACTTGCTGTTCGTAGGTAGCCAAGGCGCCTTCGGCATTCGCGTCGGCACCCCGGATGCGCGCTCGCACACTGCCCAGGTCAAAAGCTGCCCAGGTAATGCTCGGTCCCAATCCCCAGGCTCTGGCGGCACTGGAACCAATCTGCGATCCACGGCCAGCGGTGAAACCGAGGAAGCCGCTCAAGCTCACTCTCGGGAACAGGTCGGCGGTGGCCACGCCGATTTCCGCCGTGGAGGACGCCAGCCTGCGCTCGGCGGCGAGCACATCGGGACGCCGGCGCAGCAGCTCGGCGGGATCACCGATCGGCAACGCTTTGGCGATGGCGGGTAACTGCGCAGGGCTCAACGACACGCTCAACGTATCCGGGCGTTCACCCAACAGCGTGGCGATGCGGTTTTCCTGCCGTACCTGTTCCGCTTGCAGTTGCGGAACCGTCGCCTCGACAGCCGCCAAACGTGCGTCAGCACGCACCACGTCGAGCTCATTGCCCACGCCGGCATCGCGCAGGCTGACCGTCACGCTGCGCGAATCCTGCTGATTCTTCAGGTTGGCCAGGGCAATTTTTTCCCGCAACTGCGCGCCGCGCAATTGGCCGTAGGCATCCACCAGCTCGGCGATCATTGTCACGCGAAGCTGAAACAAGTCTGCGGCGGCAGCGTCTTCCTGGGCGCTGCTGGATTCCAGTTGACGCTGGATCCGGCCGAACAGATCGACTTCCCAAGCCATGTCGAGGCCCAGGTCGTAGCGCTCGATATTGACGCGGCTTTCGGTCAGGCCAGGCACTTGCGACTTGCCATGCTGGCTGCTGACGCGGCTGGTGACGACCGGCAAATTGTCATTGCTGACATCATCACGAATAGCCCGGGCCGCTTTCCAGCGGGCAAACGCGACGCGCAAGTCGCGGTTGCCCTCCAGGGATTTGCTCACCAACTGATTGAGCGTGGGGTCATCAAACTGTTGCCACCACACCGTTTCAAATCGCGATTGATCGTAGGCACTGCCTTGGGCAGACACGACGTTGGCGGGCGCGGTGTCCGGCGTTTTGTAGTCGGGACCTACCGTGCAGGCGCCGAGCGCGACGACCAGGAGGCTGGGTAAAAAAAGCTTCAAGGTGTTCATGAATGTGCCTCCTGATTGAGCACGTTTGCCTGATGAGCCTTGGTGACCTTGTGCGCGTTTTTGCGCTCGATGTAGCGACGAATCAGCACGAAGAACACCGGCGTCAGCAGCAACCCGAAGAAGGTCACGCCGAGCATTCCGGAGAACACCGCGACGCCCATCGCACGGCGCATTTCCGAGCCGGCACCCGTGGACGTCACCAGCGGAATCACCCCCATGATGAACGCGAAGGACGTCATCAGAATCGGCCGCAGACGCATGCGGCAAGCGTCCAGCACCGCATCCAGCGGCGACATGCCCTGGTCCTGTTTATCCTTGGCGAACTCGACGATCAGGATCGCGTTTTTGCAGGCCAGGCCGACCAACACGATCAGGCCGATCTGGGTGAAGATGTTGTTGTCGCCCTTGGAAATGATCACCCCGGCAATCGCCGACAGCAGGGTCATCGGCACGATCAGGATCACCGCCAATGGCAGGCTCCAGCTTTCATACAGCGCCGCCAGCACCAGGAACGCCAACAGCACGCAGAGCGGGAACACCAGAAGCGCCGTGTTGCCCGACAGGATTTGCTGGTAGGTCAGGTCGGTCCACTCGTACGTCATGCCGTTGGGCAACTCTTCCTTGAGCAACTTTTCAATCGCGGCTTGTGCCTGTCCGGAGCTGTAGCCGGGGGCGGCGCTGCCGTTGATTTCTGCGGTGAGGAAACCGTTGTAGTGCGAGACCCGGTCAGGGCCTGACGTCGGGCTGACCTTGACGAACGTGGCCAGCGGGATCATTTCGCCGCGATCATTGCGCACCTTCAACTGACCGATCTGTTCCGGCTCCTGGCGGAACTGCTGCTCGGCCTGCACGTTGACCTGATAGGTCCGGCCAAAACGGTTGAAGTCGTTGGCGTACAGCGAGCCCAGGTAGACCTGCAAGGTGTCGAAAATATCGTTGATCTTCACCCCGTGAGTCTTGGCTTTCTCCCGGTCAATGGCGGCTTCGACCTGCGGCACGTTGACGGTGTAGCTGGTGAACAGGTTGGCCAGCTCCGGCGTGCTACGGCTCTTGGCGATGATGTTCATCGTCTCTTTGTACAGCTCGTCGTAGCCCAGGTTGCCACGGTCTTCGATCTGCAGACGGAAGCCACCGATGGTGCCCAGGCCTTGTACCGGCGGTGGCGGGAACACGGCGATGTAGGCGTCCTGAATGCCGCCGAACTTGCCGTTGAGCGAAGCGGAAATCGCCTTGGCAGACAGGCTCGGGTCTTTACGCTCTTCGAACGAACTCAAGCCGATGAACGCAATACCGGCGTTCGGGCTGTTGGTGAAACCGTTGATTGAAAGGCCCGGGAATGCCACGGCACTGTCGAAACCCGGCTCGTTCATGGCGATGGTGCTCATGCGACGGATCACCGACTCGGTGCGGTCGAGACTCGCGGCGTCCGGCAATTGCGCGAAGGTCACCAGGTACTTTTTGTCCTGGGTCGGCACGAAGCCGGTCGGCGTGGTGCTGAAACCCATCCAGGTCATGGCGATCAGACCGGCGTACACCAACAACGCCACGCTGCTGCCACGAATGACTTTGGCCACGGCAACCATGTAGCCGTGACTGGCCTTTTCGAAGAAACGGTTGAACGGTTTGAACAGCCAGCCACCGAGCAAACGATCCAGCACTCTGGAGAACCGGTCTTTCGGTGCGCCATGGGCCTTGAGCAACACCGCCGCCAACGCCGGCGACAAGGTCAGGGAGTTGAACGCCGAGATCACCGTGGAAATCGCAATGGTCAACGCGAACTGCTTATAGAACTGCCCTGTCAGCCCGGAGATGAACGCAGCTGGCACGAACACCGCGCACAGCACCAGCGCCGTGGCGATGATCGGCCCGGTCACTTCGCCCATGGCTTTCTTGGTCGCCTCGACCGGTTCCAGTCCGGATTCAATGTTTCGTTCGACGTTCTCCACCACCACAATGGCATCGTCGACCACGATCCCGATGGCGAGTACCAGGCCAAACAGCGACAGCGCGTTGAGCGAAAAACCGAGCAGATGCATCACGGCAAACGTACCGATCAGCGACACGGGCACGGCCACCAAAGGAATGATCGAAGCGCGCCAGGTTTGCAGGAACAGGATAACGACCAGCACCACGAGAATCAGTGCTTCGAACAGCGTGTGCACCACCGCCTCAATCGAGCTGCGGACGAAAATCGTCGGGTCGTAGACGATCTCGTAATCCATGCCTTCCGGGAAGTTCTTCTTCAGCTCGGCCATCTTCGCCCGAACCTGGTCGGAGACGTCGATGGCGTTGGAACCTGGCCGCTGGAAGATCGGCATCGCCACCGCTTCCTGGTTGTTGAGCAAGGCGCGCAAGGCGTACTGGTTGGAACCCAGTTCGATCCGGGCAATGTCCTTCAGGCGCGTGATTTCGCCGTTCGGACCACTGCGCACGATCACGTTTTCAAACTCTTCCTCGCTGACCAACCGCCCCTGGGAGTTGATCGACATCTGGAAGCTGGTGGCATTCGGCGCGGGCGGCGAACCCAGTTGCCCGGCGGCGACTTGACGGTTCTGTTCACGCACCGCTGTGACCACATCAGTGGCAGTCAGATTACGCGAGGCGGTTTTGTCCGGATCGAGCCAGATACGCAGCGAGTAATCGCCGATGCCGAACATCTTAACATCGCCGATCCCTTCCAGGCGCGACAGCTCGTCCTTGACGTTGAGGATCGCGTAGTTGGACAGGTAGAGCATGTCGTAGCGTTTGTCCGGCGACACCAAGTGCACCAGCAACGTCAGCTCGGGAGACGCCTTGTCGACGGTGATACCGATACGCGTCACTTCCTCGGGCAGCTTGGGCTCGGTACGGGTCACACGGTTCTGCACCTGGACCTGGGCGTTGTCCAGATCGGTGCCCAACGCGAAGGTCACGGTCAGGGTGAGCCGGCCGTCAGCCGTGGATTGCGAGGACATGTACAGCATGTTCTCGACGCCGGTGATGGCTTGCTCCAAAGGGGCTGCCACGGTTTCGCCGATGACTTTCGGGTTGGCGCCCGGGTAGTTGGCGTGAACGACGACGGTCGGTGGAACCACTTCCGGATATTCACTGATCGGCAACTGGAACAGCGAGATCGCGCCGGCGATCAGGATCAGCAGCGACAGCACCGCCGCGAAGATCGGCCGCGTGATAAAGAACTGGGAGAACTTCATGTCGGTGCTCCTTATCCGCGAGGCGCAGCGGCAGAATCCGCTTTCACCAGGGCAGGTGATTTAGCGGCAGCCGGCTGATTGGAGGCTTCGATGGCCTGACGCTGGCGAGCCAGTGTGGCGACGGTTTCCGGGCTGGCCATCGGCGCATCCTGCGGGTCGATCACTGCGCCGGGCCGCACGCGCTGCAAGCCGTTGATCACGATGCGATCTTCTTTCTGCAAGCCGCTGCGCACGATGCGCAAGCCTTCCAGCTTCGGCCCCAGATCGACGCTGCGATACACGGCTTTGTTGTCCTGATCGACCACCAGCACGAATTTTTTGCCGAGGTCGGTGCCCACCGCTTCGTCCTTGATCAACAGGCCGGGATAGGCGGCGCTGCCCACCAGTTTCAACCGGGCGTACAGGCCGGGGGTGTATTGACCGTCTGCGTTGTCGAACACCGCGCGACCACGGATGGTGCCGGTTTTCGGATTGACCTGGTTGTCGACGAAGTTCATCTGCCCGAGGTGGCTGTTGCCCTCCTCGTTCGACAGGCCCATGTACACCGGCGTGGCTTGACCGCGCTGGCCCTGGCGGGAAAGCAGGCTGTACTTGAGGAACATGCGCTCGTCCGCATCGAAATAGGCGTAGACCTTGTCCGTGGAGACCACGCTGGTCAGCGCTGTAGTGTCGGCGGTCACGATGTTGCCGGCGGTGATTTCCGCACGGCTGACGCGGCCGGTGATCGGCGCGGTAACGCGGGTGAAACTGAGGTTCAAACGCGCCAGATCCAGCTGCGCCTGAATGGCATCGACACCGGCCCTGGCCTCTTGCGCCGTGGTCGTGCGGGTGTCGGCGAGCTCTGCGGAGATCGCGTTGCTGCTCAATAGACGTTGGCCGCGCTGTGCTTCGTTGCCGGTGCGGACCAGGGTGGCGCGTGCCTGTTGCAGCTGCGCCTCGATGCGATGCACCTCATGTTCGAACGGCCGTGGATCAATCTGGAACAGCAAGTCGCCCTTCTTCACCAGCGCGCCATCGGTAAAGGCAACACGTTCGATTTGGCCCGACACCCGTGGACGAACCTCGACGGTTTCCGGTGCTTCCAGGCGAGCGGTGACTTCATCCCACTCGGTAATGGGCTGCTCGAGCACTTTGGCGACGGTAACGTGCGGCGCCCCCGGAGCCTGTGCGGCGCTGGGTGTGCGTTCACACGCGGTAAGCATCAGCAGCGCCAACGCAGCCAGGGGATAACGCAAAGGTTTGAGTGACTGTTCCATGGGGGGTGTCCGCCAGACGGTTTGGGATTTTGCGGATTCTCGGCCTCGCGCGAGGTCACGACGAATCGAACGGAGTGAAGTTGGCTATCATCATTAATGATAGCCGTCATGTTTAAGAGCAAAAAAAGGGGGCGACCCGGTTAACCCCTCTTGTGAGCGATTGCCGAACACACGCAATCCAGCGCCGGCCCCAGCGTCTGCGCCGCACTCAATGCCCGTGGGGTGGGCACCATTCGGCGACCGATGCGCTCGAACAAAGGGTCGTTGAACAACTTGCGCAAACGCACCAGCGCCGCGCTGATGGCGGGCTGGCCCAGCGACAGTTTCTCAGCGGTGCGGGTGAGGTTTCGCTCCTGAATCAGCGTGTCGAATACCACCAGCAGATTCAGATCGATACTGTGCAGATCATTACGTTTCATGGGGCAGGTCCACGTAGAGATTTTTGACTTGAGCCACAGGCGGGGAATCCGCCAGACTTGAGTCGATACCGGAAAAGCCATTGCAGCAACTTTATATGACGAGCATCATCAATACCAGTCTCTCAGCACAGCTTTTCCCAAGCGATGCCGACCTGGCGACAGGAGCAGTCTCATGAAAGTCACGAAAGACCAGGCCGCCGCGAACAAAGAGGCGATCCTCACGGCCGCGTCCCGGCTGTATCGGGAAAAGGGAATCGACGGCATCGGCATTGGTGAACTGTCGCGCTCCGTGGGCCTGACCCATGGCGGCTTTTACGGACAGTTTCCGGGCGGCAAGGAGCAGTTGGCTTCAGAAGCCGTCACCCGCACGTTCGAGTCCAATATCCAGGACTGGCGGGACGCCAAATCCATTCCCGAGCTCATCAAGGGTTACCTGACGCAAGGGCACCTGGATAACTGGACCGAGGGCTGCCCCATCCCGGCATTGGGCGCTGACGTTGCCCGCGCCGGCGGGACCGTCAGCAACTCCTTCACCAAAGGCGTCGAGCGTTTGATCGACACGTTGATGGCGCTGGTCGAAGGGGAAAGTCACGAGGAGAAATACCAGGAATCGCTGCGCATCCTGTCATCGATCGCCGGGGCGATGCTGATTGCCAGGGCGCTGGACAACCCTGAGTTGTCCGGACAGTTCCTGCAATCGGTGATCAGTGCCTGGCCTGCTGCTCCCGAGAAAGAAGAGCAGGCAGGCGTTCCGGACTGACGCCCTACTCTTCACTCAACGAGCACATGCTCCAACACCACCTCCAGCGGGTGACGCAATTGCTTGCTGGCCAGGCGCTTGACCTGGCTGCGGCACGAATAGCCCGTCGCCAGCGCTTCACCCGCCTTGTCCAGCTTGCCCGCCCATGACTGCTCGAAAATAGTCCGTGAGGTCTCTTGGTTACGCGCTTCGTGGCCATAGGTGCCCGACATGCCGCAACAGCCGGTTGCCTCGGTCACCAGCTTCAGCCCAAGCCTGGCAAACACGGCTTCCCATTGCGAGGTGCTGGCCGGGACGTTGGTCTTCTCGGTGCAGTGCGCCATCAAACGGAACGTCTGATCAGCGTGACGGGACCTTTCAGGCAACACATCAACCAGCCATTCCTGGGGCAGCAAGACTTTCGGGCAGCCGTCGAGGCCCGGCACTTTCTGATATTCCTGGCGATAGACCAGCGTCATCGCCGGGTCCAGGCCAACCAACGGCACGCCACAGTCGGCCAGGGCCTTGAGCTGATTGGCGTTGCGGATCGCCGCTTTGGCGAATGCACCGAGGAAACCCTGCACGTGCAAAGGCTTGCCGTTGGCACTGTAGGGCGCCAGAAACACGCGGTAGCCCAACTGATGCGCCAACTGGATATAGCTCGCCAACAGCGGTGTTTCAAAGTAGCGGGTGAAGGCGTCCTGCACCAACACCACGCTTCGCTCACGTTGTGCGGCAGTCAGTTCGCGCAGGGCGGGCACGCTGGCGACAGCGACTTTGCAGCGGGTCAACGTGTTCTGCAGGTCGAAGCGGTGGATCAGCGGACTGTCGAGCATGCCGACGTGTCGCTCCAGCAAACGACTCACCCAATTCGAACCCATCACCGCGTTGTACAGGCCCGGCGCGTAGGCCATGTAGGGAATGGTGAACTCCAGCGAGCCGATCAGATAATCGCGCATCGGGCGTTGATAGCGACCGTGATACAGCTCGAGAAAACGCGAGCGGAATTCCGGGACATTGACCTTGACCGGGCATTGTCCCGCGCAGGATTTACAGGCCAGGCAGCCGGCCATGGCGTCGTACACTTCATGGGAGAAATCCGCCTCGCCGCGCGAGCGCGCCAGGTTGTTGCGCAGCCGCGCCGGCAACCCGCTCAACCACGACAATTTGCCCCGGGCCGCTTGCAACACATCAATGTTGGCCGCCCCTTGCAGGCGCAACCACTCGCGAATCAAAGACGCCCTGCCCTTCGGCGAATGCTGGCGTTCCCGGGTGGCTTTCCACGAGGGGCACATCGCATCGTTGGGGTCATAGTTGTAGCAAGCGCCGTTGCCGTTGCAGTGCACGGCGCTGCCGAAGCTCTGCCACACGCGCTCGTCAATTTGCCGATCCAGATCACCGCGCAGCGTCACTTCGTTGACCTTGAGCAAGCCTTGGGCAGCATCCGGCGGGGTGCAGATTTTGCCGGGGTTGAGCTGATTGTGCGGGTCGAACGCGCCCTTGAGCGATTGCAGCGCCGGATACAGTTCGCCAAAGAAATCGGGGACGTATTCCGAGCGCAAACCCTTGCCATGCTCGCCCCACAGCAGCCCGCCATAACGCCGGGTCAACTCGGCCACGGCATCGGAAATCGGCTTGACCAGCGCGGCCTGCTTCGGGTCTTTCATGTCCAGCGCCGGACGCACATGCAACACGCCGGCATCGACGTGGCCGAACATGCCGTAGGCCAGGCCATGGCTGTCGAGCAATGCGCGGAACTCGGTGATGTAGTCGGCGAGTTTCTCAGGCGGTACGGCGGTGTCTTCAACAAACGGCTGTGGGCGGACCTCGCCTTCGACGTTGCCCAATAACCCGACGGAGCGTTTACGCATGGTGTAGACACGGGTCACCGCTTCAGCACCTTCGGCCAGCGTGTGGCCCAGCCGTTCGATCGTCGTATCGGCCTGCAAATGCGTCACGAACGACGCCACGCGAGTGTTCACCTCCGACAGGTCTTCGCCGCTAAATTCAACCAGGTTGATACCCAGCGTCGGGCGCTCGGCATCCGCCGGGAAATACTCGGCGACGCTGTGCCAGACGATGTCTTTCATCGCCAGCAGCAACACTTTGGAGTCCACGGTTTCGATGGACAGCGGCTTGTGCGCCAGCAATGCATTGGCATCGCGCAGCGCATCCATGAAGCTGCTGTAACGCACGTTCACCAGCACCGAATACTTGGGAATCGGCAGCACGTTGAGCTTGGCTTCGACGAGGTAACTCAACGAACCTTCCGCACCGCACAGCACGCTATTGAGGTTGAAACGCCCCTGCTCGTCGCGCAGGTGCGCCAGGTCGTAACCGGTCAGGCAGCGATTGAGTTTGGGGAACACCGCCTCGATCAGCTCGGCCTGGGTTTCCTGGATCTGCCGTGCGGTGCGGTACACCTCGCCGATACGGCCGGGTTGCGCACACGCAACGTCCAGCTGTACATCGGACAAAGGCTGGCTGTGCAGGCGCTCACCGCCGAGCAGTACGCTGTGCAGTTCCAGCACGTGATCGCGGGTCTTGCCATAGGTGCAACTGCCCTGGCCGCTGGCGTCCGTGTTGATCATGCCGCCAACGGTGGCCCGGTTGGACGTCGACAGCTCCGGGGCGAAAAACAATCCATGAGGTTTGAGCGCGGCATTGAGCTGGTCTTTGACCACGCCCGCCTGCACCCGCACCCAACGTTCGGCGACGTTGATTTCGAGGATGGTGTTCATGTGTCGCGACAGGTCAACCACGATGCCGTCGGTCAACGACTGGCCGTTGGTGCCGGTGCCGCCGCCACGTGGGGTCAGCTTGATCTGGCGAAAGCGCGGTTCGGCCATCAATGTTGCGATGCGCACGATGTCGTCTGCATCCAGTGGGAACACCGCCGCTTGCGGCAGACGCTGGTAAATCGAGTTATCGGTCGCCAGCACGGTGCGGGTGGCATAGTCGGCACTGAGCTGACCGCGGAAACCGGCGGCACGCAAGGCCTGGAGGAATTCCGGGTACTGTGCGGCGGGTGCAGCGGTAGGCAACTGGGCGATCATCGCTGGAAAATCTCTTGTAGGTCTAATCACGGAAATCAAAATACTTGTCGCCTGAGCATTAATAGGTCAGCCTCAGGTCGTCGGCTGAGCCAATGATCCTGCAGGTTCCGACGCCGAACAAACGGATAATCCTGCCGCTATCGATGACTTTTACGAATGAATTACCGCCATCTCACCCCGTCCATGTCCTTGCTGCTGGCTTTTGAAGCCGCCGCCCGGCATGAAAGCTATACCCGCGCCGCGCTGGAGCTGTCACTGACCCAAAGCGCCGTCAGCCGGCAAGTCCAGGCGCTGGAGCAGCAACTGGGCCTGACGCTGTTTCGTCGCGAAGGTCGGCAGGTGCAATTGACCGACGTCGGTCGTCTTTACCAGCGGGAAATGAGCGACGCGCTCGGGCGCATCCGCAGCGCCACATTGCAGGCGCTGGCTTATCAGTCAGGCAGCGGCACCTTGCGCCTGGCCACATTGCCCACGTTCGGTTCGAAATGGTTATTGCCGCGCCTTCACGACTTCTACAAAACCCATCCCGGCATGCTGGTGCACATCAACTCCCGGATCGAAGCCATCGACTTCGAAACCAGTGGCATCGATGCCGCAATCGTCGTCGGCACGGCCGACTCGCCGGGCCTGATCAGCCATCGCCTGCACACGGAAGAATTGATGGTGATCATTTCTCCAGAAGCGGCCGAGGCCCATGACGCCTGGACCCCGGAACGCATTGGCGGGCAGACGCTGCTCAACGTCGCGAACAACGCCAACGTCTGGGGCGAGTGGTTCAGCCACCACGGCCTGCCCCATCGAATGATGCGGCTGGGGCCGAGTTTCGAACTCACTTCACACTTGATCCAGGCCGTGAGAGCGGGCATTGGTATCGGTCTGGTGCCGCGCATCCTGGTGACCGACGAGCTGGCCAACGGCGAGCTGATCAGCCTGGACCAACCCTTGGCCAGCCAGCGCAGTTACTACCTGACCTACCCACCGCGCAACGAAAGGCTGCCTTCGCTGATCGCGTTCCGTACCTGGTTGCTGGCGCAGATATGACGACGTCCGCCGATGCACCGCGTCGTCTGCATCGCCAGCAAGCCGGCTCCTACAGTGCAGCGGCGCACACAAGACCCAGCCTCACCCAATCCCTGTAGGAGCCGGCTTGCCGGCGATCCGGGCAACCCGGTGTGCCAGACAAACCGCCATCGCTGGCAAGCCAGCTCCTACAAGGCAGGCGTCGCTCACCCGATCAATGAACACCCCAATCCCGTAGGAGCCGGCTTGCTGGCGATCCGGGCAACCCGGTGTGCCAGACAAACCGCCATCGCTGGCAAGCCAGCTCCTACAAGGTATGCGTCGTTCACCCGATCAATGAACACCCCAATCCTGTAGGAGCCGGCTTGCTGGCGATCCAGACAACGCGGGGCATCAGGAAAACCTACCGTTCAAGAAACGAGTACCCGAAACTCACCACCTTGGCGTCTTCCCCATAGCCGCCCAGGAACGAAACACCCACCGGCAAATTGCCCTTTATGGTGCCCGCAGGAACCGTGATCTCGGGGAACCCGGTCGCGGAGGCAATGTACGAAGACGCATAGGTATCACCGGCCTTGCAGACGTAACTGTCATCCGTCACGCCATGAACCACCGACGCCGGGCAATTGATGGTCGCGAAAAACAGGCTGTCCACTTTGTTCTTCTGCATGATGCCCATCAGTTGCGCACGCAATTGCGGAATCTTTCTGGAGAGGATCGAGATGTACAACGGCGAATCGGTGCTATCGGCTTTCGATAGCGCTTCCAGCCCGGCCAGGCGCGCCGGGTTCATTCCGTGCGGACCGTTTTGGGCCTGATTTTTCCTGGCAAGCCCCAAAAACCCTTCCAGCGTCCGCGGCTGGTTGGCACCGAGGGTTGCCAGGTAGCGTTCAAATTGCGGCTTGAATTCGCTCTCTCCCACCGGCCCCAGCACATCGCTCCAAAGCGTTTCAAAGCCCTTTGGCAGGTCAATGGCAACGACATGAGCCCCCCGCTTGGCAAGCGTTTCCTGAGCAGCCGTGAAAACCGCATCCACCTCAGGGTTTGCGCCCTTGAAATTTGTGATGACCCCGATGGTCTTGCCTTTCAGTGAGGTACGGTCCAGCGCTTGCTCAAACTGTATGCGGTCTGAAGCCACGTCGAGAGTCGCGGAATCGCTGTTGTCCTGGCCCTTGATCGCATCCAGTACGATTGCCTGATCCACCACACTGCGGGTGATCACTCCACCGGTATCGAACGCGAGCGACAGCGGAATGATGCCGCTGCGACTGATCAGCCCGAGCGAAGGTCGAAAGCCCACGGTACCGGTGACGCTGGCCGGCGCCCGGATCGACCCGCTGGTATCCGACCCCAACGCAAAAGGCGCAAATTTCGCCGCCACCGCCGCAGCCGAGCCGCTGCTGGAGCCAGACGCATCGCGCTTGGTGTTGTTGGGATTCAGCGTCTGCCCGCCAAACGAGCTGTAGCCAAACCAGCCAAAGGATGCAGCCAGTTCGGACATGTTGGCTTTACCGAGAAGAATCGCTTGCCCGTCGATCAGCTTCTTGACGGTGAAGGCATCCTGGTTCGGCAGAGAGGAACGCAACACATAAGAACCACCAGAGGTGACCATGCCGCGGGTATCAAAGTTGTCCTTCGCGACAAAGGGAATACCGGCCAGAGGCGCATATTGAGCAGTGGGATTTTTGGCTCGTTGGGCATCCCATTTCCGCGCCTGCTCGATCGCTGCTTCATTGATCGTCACCAGCGCGTTGATGTTTTGGCCCTGGTGATTGTTGGCGCGAATGTTATCCAGGTAATGCCTGACCAGTTGCTCGGAAGTGATCGTCCCATTGTTCAACGCCTGCCGCATATCGGCGAGCGTCATGTGGTCGATGGCGACATCGGCCTGAGCACTTGCCGCAAACATCACGAATGACCATGCCACGAACTTTTTAATCGACTGCATTAATGATTCTCCAGGCGAACGCGTTCCCTGTAGGAGCCGGCTTGCTGCGGGCGGCGTTCCGACGATAGCGGTGGATCAGTCGACAAATTATTTGACTGATCGGACGCAATCGCCGGAACGCCGCCCGCAGCAAGCCAGCTCCTACAGGTGATGTGTGTTGTGCATGAACAATTAGAGCAACTTGCTGTGCTGCAGGAATTCCTTGGACACGCTCTCGATCGACTCACGGCCTACGTCGACCCGGGAGTTGAGGCCGGCAATGGTTTCGTCGTCCAGTTTGGAAGAGAGCGCATTGAGCAATTCGCCGATCTTCGGATTCTCTTTGAAGACTTCAGTACGAATCACCGGCGTCAGCGCATAGCTTGGGAAAAAGCCTTTATCGTCCTTCAGCACAACAAAGCCAAAGGCTGGAATCCGCCCGTCAGTCGACAGCACCAACGCCACATTCACCTGGCCATCCCGAAGCGCCTGATAGGTCAGCCCACCGTCCATGCGCACGACGTTCTTGCGTTCGAACTCAAAGTCGTAGGTCTTTTGAAGAGGCTGCAAGCCATCGGGCCGCGAAAAGAACTCAGCGTTGGAAGCGAATTTATAGACTTTGCCTGCTCCGATATTTTTCGCCAGATCGCTGATTGAGACGATGCCATCCTTATCGGCCTCGTCCTTACGCATGGCAAATGCGTAAGTGTTGTTGGCTTTTGAAGGGTTCAACCACGTGATGCCCTTCTCTGCGTCAAGGGTGCTGATCTTCTTATACGTTTCCTCGGCACTCAGCTTGTCCATGACTTTGTTGTAAGTGATCAGCGAAGTGCCGGTGTATTCCCAATACACGTCGACCTGACCGTTCTCTTGCGCCGCGCGTAATACCGACGAACCCAAATCCGGGCGCTTATCGACGTTGTAGCCATTGGCGCGCAACAATTGCGTGGTCATTTCCGCCACCAGCTGCTGTTCGGTGAACTTCTTGCCGCCGACCACTATCGTGCTGTTGGCAGAAGCACTGCCCACGACACCTGAAACAAGACTCAGCGTACAGATCAGACTGACTAGCATTCGATGAATCATGGTGCACCTCGTATTATTGGTTTTTATCGATGGTTTTCTAATTCATTCGCGCCCGGCCAACCTCAAGCCCCGCGACACGGCAACGTTCTGGATCAAACCGCACGACAGGTCGACCGCAATCGCCAACAGCGCGGTTGACGCGGCACCGGCCAACATCATGCCGAAGTCGTTCAGGTCGATGCCGGTAAAGATCAACTCGCCCAGCCCTCCTCCGCCGACCAGAAAGGCCAGCGGCGCGGTACCGACGTTGATGGCGAGCGCCGTGCGGATGCCGGCGAAAATCACGTTCATCGCATTCGGGATTTCGACTTTCCACAGGGTTTGCGCAGGCGTCATGCCCATGGCCTCGGCCGCCTCCACCAAGTGCTGCGGCACCGCGCGCAACCCTTCATAGGTGTTGACCGCCACCGGCAACAACGTCGCGACAAACAAGCCGATGATGGCCGCGCCACTGCCTACGCCGATGAAGCTCATGGCCAACGCCAGCAGTGCGAGCTTGGGTATCGCCTGCCCGACATTGAGGAACTGCATGCTGGCCATGGCGTAGCGCTGGTTCGCGGGACGGCTCATCCAGACGCCGAGTGGCAGCGCTACGGCCAGCGCCAAGGCGCCACTGATGGCCACGATCTGCAGATGCTGAACCGTGAGGTAGCTGATATCGCCCCAGTAAAACTGAAGCCCTTGCCAAAATCTGATCATCAAGTCAGACATCGTCAGTGCACCGCCGGAGTAATGTTGTCGACAAGCCTTGCCAGGATGTCGGTCTGATGGACGTAGCCTATAAAGCGCCCGTCGCTGTCGTTGCACAGCGCCCAGTCCTGGCCGCGTCCCAGTAGCTGCGAAAGCACCTGGCGCAGGTCATCTCCGGGTTTCACCACCAGTTGCGAACGTGTGGAGATGGCGCTGTTGCCGCCCACGATCTGCATCTGTTCCCTCGGCGGGATCTTGCTGGCGACATCCGCCGCCCGCAGCAGTCGCAGGCGTTTCATGATCCGGTCGCCGCCCATGAAATTCGCCACGAACTCGCTGTTGGGCCGGGCCAACAGGTCATCCGAGCTGCCAAACTGCTCGATCTTGCCGTTGTGGAACAGCGCGACACAGTCCGCCATCTTCACGGCTTCGTCGATGTCGTGACTGACAAAGAGCACGGTCTTCCCGACCTGGCGCTGGATGCGCATGAACTCGTCCTGGATCACGTCCCGGTTGATCGGGTCGATCGCACCAAACGGTTCGTCCATCAACATCACCGGCGGGTCCGCGGCCAAGGCGCGGGCAACCCCGACGCGCTGCTGTTGGCCACCCGAGAGTTCACACGGGTAGCGCTTGAGGAATTTCGACGGATCCAGCGCGACCACTTCCAGTAATTCCGCCGCTCGCTTGCGGCTTTTGGTCTTGTCCCATCCCAGCAGATTGGGGACGACGCAAATGTTTTCCTCGACGGTCATGTTCGGGAACAAACCGACTTGCTGGATCACGTAGCCGATGGATCGCTTGAGCGTGACGCTGTCCAGTTCGGCCGTATCGCGACCACCGATTCTGATGGTGCCCGACGTGGGCGTGATCAGGCGGTTGATCATCTTCAGCGTCGTGGTTTTGCCACAACCCGACGGCCCGAGCAGTACGCAGATCTGTCCCTCTTCAACGTTGAACGAGACATCTTCTACGGCGGTGATTGAGCCAAATTTTTTGTTCAGGTTTTCGATCTGGATCACGTCGTCGCTTCCTTCATTCGGCCAGTGGCCACTTTGTTCTTGTTCAGGCCTTTCGGCGTCAGGAGGCGCTGCAAGGCGTACAGGGCATAGTCAGCCGCAATGGCAATGACGCTGATGACGATGGCGCCGGCCAGCAGCTGCCGGGTATCCGATTGGGCGATGCCGCGAATGATCAGGCTGCCCAGACCGCCGGCGCCGATGTAGGCGGCGATGGCGGCGATCCCGATGTTGATGACTGTCGCCATCCTGACGCCGGCCATGATGAGCGGGACCGCAATCGGCAGCTCGACCTTGCGCAGCCGTTGCCAGGTGGACATGCCCATCCCGATTGCCGCTTCGCGCAAGGCAGGATCGATGTTGGAGATCGCGGTGGTGGTGTTGCGGATGATGGGCAGCTGCGAATACAGAAACAGCGCAATGACCGCCGGTACAACGCCGATCCCGTAGCCAATCAGGGACAAGACCGGAATCATCAGCCCGAACAGCGCGGCAGAAGGAATGGTCATCAGCACGGCGGCGAAGGCCAGGACCCACCGGCGGGTTCTGGGGTGCTGGGATATCGCGATCCCGACAGGCACGCCGGTCAGAATCGCCAGCCCCACCGCTACCGCCACGATGAGCAGGTGCTGTCCGAGGAGCAGGCTGATCAGCCCGCCGTTTTCCAGAATGAAACTCAAGGTTTCCATGGTTGATAGGCCTTCTTTACGTCATTGTTGTTTTTGCCGGCTGCGCATCTGGAAGTGGACGCCGGATTTGTAAGGAACCTTACCGCGCTCACGAACGGAGCCTGCGCTTTGAGTTCGACGATTTCTATCAAAAAACCGACGTCACGAGACCCGACCGCGTGCGGTGCGAGTTGAAGGATCGAGTCATGAAGAAAGCATACAGGATCGCCAAATAACCCAGGCCCGCCAGTGCGCACCTGCTGTCGGGCCAAGTCATTAGCTAGCTATTGGGTTTTACGGGGAGGATTGCTCGGTGGGGGTTGGCGAGGGATTGACGCCAATTTACCAAGGGCTGAAATCAGGAATGGGCATCATCAAATTTCCGCCGCTCTTCACCCGGCGTGCATCCCCACACGCGACGGTAAGCGGCCCCCAGATGCGAGGCAGAAACAAAGCCGCAGCTGTAGGCAATGGACGCAATGGGCTGGGTGCTTTCACGCAGCAACCGGCGTGCTTCGTTGAGCCTGAGCTCCAGATAGAATTTTTTCGGGGTCATCCCGAAGTGCTGGTGCCACAAGCGCTCCAGCTGACGATGGGACAGATTGCACCGGTCGGCGATCTCTTCGATGCCGACGATGTTTTCCAGGTTGTCTTCCATGGCGGCAATGGCCGCCGTGAGCCGTCGATCGTGAATCCCGAACCGCCACTGGATCGACATCCGCTGATGTTCTTCCGGCGCCCGTATCCGTGCGTGCAGGAATTGCTCGGCGATGCTCGCGGCTAGCGGGTTACCGAAATCCAGCGCGATCTGCGCCAGCATGAGGTCGATGGCCGCCGTCCCCCCGGCGCAGGTCCAGCGATTTCCATGGTTGACGTACAGTTCTTTGGTGACTTCGATGGTGGGAAACTCTTCGGCAAACTGACCGATCGACTCCCAGTGCAACGTGCACCGCTTCCCTTCCAGCAACCCGGCACGGGCAAGAATGAACGTACCGGTACTCAGTGCACCAACGGTGACACCACGGGACGCAGCGCGCTGTAGAAAGCGCAGCATTTTCGGCGGCTTCTGATGTTCGATATCCAGGCTCGCCAGGACAAAAACGCGATCGACCTCGGGCGCTTGATCAATCGGCACGGTCTGGATTTCGATACCACTGCTGGAACTGACCGGCCCGCCGGACTCCGTGAGCAGGGTCCACTCATACAGCGTTTTCCCGGAAAGCCGGTTCGCCGCCCGCAGCGGCTCGCTGGCGCCAGCCAATGCCATCATGGAAAACTGAGGGAGTATGAGCAGGCCGATTCGCTTGGTTGTGTAACCGTTCACTGGCGTCGCTGCTTCAATGGGGCTTGTCATCGCCAGATCCTTGTCATGAGTGGGTCCAGCCGTTCAGACATCACGGCTCAGGCCAGCCCGAGGGAGTGGCTTTGGACACGCTATGTTAGGGCCTTGGCACGCATTCAGCCAGATCGATTCCTCGCAACGACGAACGCTGCGAGACCTCATTGCAAGGTCCCGCAGGAGAGTGGCGAGCAGATCAGCTGCGCGCGCGGATCGCTTCGTCGATGCTCTGGATCATCGATTTGAAAACAGGGCTGTCGACCTGATTCTGCTGGCCATGCTGCATGTGCGGGATGATCAGCGCACCCGCACCTGCATCACCCGGGTAGTGCCGGTGCAGACGCTCGGATTCCGACGGCATGTGCAGGGTGTTCTCGGCGCCGTGGATGATCAGCGCTGGCGGGAAGCCTTTTGCCCCCTCGATGGACTGCTCCGGGTCATACGCCACATAGGACTTGTAGGATTTTGCCGTCACATGCGTGCAGCCAGGCCAACGGTCGGCGCCGCCCGCTTCGGTGTAACCGCCCAGTTGCTGATCAACGTAGGCCTGGGTTTCAGGATCGAGCGGGTAATAACCCAGACGAGTCGATTCGGTCCCGGTATCAAACGGCGGGATCGGCGCGTCATCCGCCAATTGCTGGATCGCAGCGTCGGCGGCGGCTTTGTCGGTGCGCAAGGCTTGCAACTTGCTGATGTTGGTGTAGCTCATCGGCACCCAAAACCGGATCTGCTCGCCACCCGCTGCGGCGAGTTCAGCCACCGCGCCGAGGCTCGCAGTCGAGCCCATCGCCCAGGACGCCACGACTGGCATCTCGCCAAAATTGTCTCGTGCCCAGGCTACGGCGCCGAGGACTTCATCCTTCTGGTCTTCCAGGCTGACATCGGTGATCTCGATGCCTGCGGCCTTAATCGTGTTGCGGATGTATTTGTTGGAAAAGAAACCCGCCACGTCATACGTCATGACTCGATAGCCCCGGGCCGCCAGGGCACGGCCGAACAGCTGACCGTACATGGTGACGCCGCCGGTGAAGCCGGAGTTGAAGATGACGGGTGGAAGTGCCGAGTCGATTTGTTCTGGCTGAAAGACCGTGCCTTTGAGGCTCAGGGTTTCATCGCCGTACTGAACGGCAAAGTTGATTTCTTGGGTAATGATGTTCGTCATCGCTGGGTATCTCGAAGTGTGAGTGTGGGCGTAGATCAACTAACCAACTGGCCAGAAGCTCCTCGAAGAAGTTGGCCAACGGGAATTCGGGTTTCTGTAGAAACAAGCTGCGCAACGGCATCGACGAAATCGAAAGCGCTGGGCAAATCAAACAGCTCGGAATACGCCACACCGTTGTTGTCGGTTCCCACATGAGGGGCGTCGGTGGCTTCCAGGAGAATCTTGTCGGCGCCGAGAGCGCTGACTATTTGCGTGACGAAACGTGCGGTTTCCACGGGAGAGACCGAGGTGCGATAGCCCGGCCCCTTGAACCACACGTTGCCTCGCCTTCCCGCCTCGGCAAGTAGCGCAAGGTAGGCCGGCTCCATGGTGCCGCGCTCGCTATGGCAGCTGCCCAGATGATCGATGATGACGCGCACATCGTCAGGGATCTGGCGCAATACGCGCAGATTGGTCTCGGCCTCTTTCGCATAAATGTGCAGGTGCTGGTGCGGTAACAGACGCGCATAAAACGCCGACCATTGCTCATCACTGAAGCGCGTATCGGAAACCGTTTCAGGCCTGGCATCGTGCAGAACGATTCGCGCGCCGATAACCTGCGGGTGCGAAAGGCGTTCTTTGGTGGCGTAAGCGGGTTCGGCCTTGATCGTCCCGACCAACCTGACGTCCCCATAGCGCGAAGGATTCGCAGCCTGGAGACTCTTCAGTTCATCAAACGAAGCAAACACGTTTTCTGAATCCGGCAGGATACTTAGATGGACATTGTTAATGACTGTCGGAACCACTCCGGCATCAATCAGCTTGTCCAGATAAGTCGTCAGCGGATGCGGTTCAGGCAAGGTGTAAGGCAGCGAGCCAGCCACCCGGCGAAGATCATCCGACGTGTAAAAGTGAACGTGACTATCAATTCTTTTGTTCGACGGCAGCATGATTATTGTTTCCTGCTTTTGTGCGAAAACAATAATCGTCGTCAGCGCTTCGTCGCTCCCGTCAACCCGACGTGTAGTATCAAAATTTCGCCATGTGCGATTTGACGGGTACGGAGGACTATGGAAACAGCGCCTGGACCGGGATGGCCGGATTTGCTCTCGGCGCTACTGATTGCGCTTGAAGGCAGCGGCGCTGCTGCATTGCGGGCGGAAATTGAACAACATGAAAAAAAGCTTCGACCAACTGATGGACTTACTGTCGGTTTGGGGGATGGCGAAAATTTGTTGTCCTGAGCTTGCTGCCAAATCGAAAGATCAGCAGGCCCTCTCCCTCGAACTTCAGTACCGACTTGCGGTAGAGCGCACCCAACGAACCGTTTTTTGCTTCGCGCACTTCACTCCAACAGCGAGACCAGGCGCGGCTCTATTGCCGTATCGAATACCTCCAGCAACGCCAGCGTCACCGGCAACTTGAAGCGCCTGCGTCCCGCACTACCCGGATTGAGATAAAGCACTTCACCGCGCCATTCGATGCACGGCTTGTGCGAATGGCCGGTGATCACCAGTTTGACCGTCGCATCAAACACGGCCGGGACATCGGCAATGTCATGCACCAGCAACGCCTCCCACCCGTTGAGGTCGAAACGCAGGCAATCTGCAAGATCCTTTGCCCAGGGAGCGTCAAGATCATTGTTCCCGCGCACGACATTCAATGGAGCGATTGCCCCCAGCTGCTCAAGGATTTCGGAGCTGCCGATGTCGCCCGCATGAATGATCCGCTCACACCCCTCCAAAGCCGCAAGGGCCTCAGGGCGGAGCAATCCATGGGTATCGGAAATCACGCCAACCTTCATACAAAGCTCCCGACCAGGCTCAAGCAGTGGAGCATCGCAGACTAAACCAACGGCTGATGACTGGTCACACAATGAATACCGCCACCGCCGGCCGAGATCGCGTCGATGTTGAGCTGCACCACCTCTCTATCCGGATAGAGCCCGGACAACAGATCAAAGGCTTTGGCATCTGCCACCTTGTCACCAAACTCCGGCGCAATCACCGCGTCGTTGATTACGAAGTAGTTGATATAGCCCGCTGCAAAGTCCAGGTTGCTGCGGTTGAACCTGCTCTTTCGTGGATTGAGCGGCGGCGACACCGTATGCACCTGCAACTTGCGGCCATCGGCATCCGTGGCATTTTTCAGAATGTCCAGATGAGCCCGCGTGACCTTGTAATCATATGACTCGGGGTCGTTGTCGAGGTTGGCGATTACCACGCCGGGCTTGACGAAACGCGCGTAGAAATCGACATGCGCATCGGTGATGTCCTTGCCCTTGATGCCCGGCAGCCAAATGATTTTGCGCAGGCCCAAGCGGGCTTTCAGTTCTTCCTCGACCTCGGCCTTGCTCCAGTCCGGGTTGCGATTTTTATTGATCCAGCTGCTCTCGGTCATGATCCCGGTGCCGTGACCATCCACTTCGATGCCGCCGCCCTCGCCCACCAGTTCGCTGCGCAGGTAACGCGCATCCGTGGCGTCGGCCACCTGTGCCGCCAGTTGCGCATCTTCGCTGTGCTGCTGTTTGTTGCCCCAGCCATTGAAGTTGAAATCCACGGCGCCAAGTACGCCCTTGTCATCAATGACGAAGTTGGCGCCGATGTCGCGCATCCAGATGTCGTCGAGTTCGGTGACGACGTAGGTGATGTTGCTCTTGCCGCAATGCTCTTCGGCCAGGCTCCGCTCGTGCTCGCGACAGAAAACGGTGACCGGTTCATGGCGGGCGATGGTGCGCGCAATCAGGCCAATGGCCGCTTGCACGTCGGCGGTGAAATCCTCCCAGATCGCCTCTTGTGCACCAAAAGCAATGAAGGCCCGCTCGTGGCGATCACCCTCATCCGGCATGCGCCAACGGACTTGGGTGGCTGCGTGCACGTATGAAGGCGTCAGGCCGAAACCGATGGAGGCAACCGCCCCCATCCCCGCCACGACTGAAACCTGCTTGATGAACTCGCGACGCGTCGACATGTATTGATCCTTGGAAAGTGAACTCATTTCGCGGTGGCCGTCTTGAACTTGGTCCAGGTGCGCATCCGCGCGCGCATATCGGATTGGGGGATGTCCTTGCCCGGAATCAGCCGCGCATAGGTGGCTTCATCAAGATAGATGTCCGGGTTGTTGCGCATTGTCGCACCGACGCTCGGCCGCGCCTTGGCGTTGGAGGTCGGGTAGCCGGTGAAGTTACTGATGTCGGCCATGTTCTGTGGGCGCATGACGAAGTTGATGAACGCATAAGCGTACTCCGGATGTTTCGCATCGACCGGAATCGCCATGGTGTCCATCCACACGGTGGTGCCTTCACGGGGGATGCGGTACTCGAATCGGGTACTTTTGCCGGCGCTGTCTGACGTCCGTTGCGCCTGGGTCATGTCGCCGCTGTAACCGAGCGACACGCACAGGTTGCCGTTCACCAGATCGGTCACCGGCTGCGACTGGAACTTGCGAATGTGTGGCCGCAGTTTCATCAGCAATTCACTCGCCGCCGCGAGGTCTTCGGGCTTGGCGCTGCGCGGTTCCCGACCGAGGTAATTGAGGACCACGGCGAGTACTTCATCCGGTGAGTCGATCATCGAAATACCGCAGTCGGCAAATTTACCGGCCAGCTCCGGCTTGAACAACATATCGAGGCTGTTGACCGGCGCATTGGGCAAGCGCTGTTTGATCTGCTCATCATTGTAGGTCAGGCCGATGGTGCCCCATGTGTAAGGCACGGTGGCCTGACTCGAGGTTTCATACTGCCTGCGCAGTTTCTGCAATCCGGGCTCGATGTCGTTCAGCGCGGTGAGTTTGCTGCGGTCCAGCGGCAGCAGGCTGCCGGCGCGCATCAAGCGTTCGGCCACCGTGTCGCCGGGGAAAATCAGGTCATAACCGCTGCCACCGGCGAGCATCTTGGCTTCCAGCGTTTCGCTGCCATCCATGACGTCATAGATCACTTTGATCCCGGTTTCAGCGGTGAATTTCGCCAGCGTGTCCTCGGCGAAATAATCGGCCCAGTTGTACAGCCTGAGGGTTTTCTCTTCGGCGTGCAGCGACGACGAGGCCAGTGCCAACCCCAAGGTGCCGAGCAACAACGTGTGCGCAATGCCCATATCAAACTCCTTGAGTGTTCCAGCGTGCATGAAGGTGGCGACCGTCCTGACTCAACAACGCCCCGTACATCTCAGGGCGACGGTCGCGGTAGATGCCCCAGCTCAGGCGCTCTTCGCGCATGGCGCTCAAGTCCAGGCTGTGCACCAGCACGCCGGTGCTGTCACGGTCGGCCTCGGCGAGCATTTTGCCTTTGTGATTGCAGATGAACGACGAGCCATAGAAGCCCATTTGCAAGGTCGGATCGGTGGTCGCCGCTTCTCGGCCGACGCGATTGGCGGCCACCACCGGCAGGATGTTCGCGGCCGCATGGCCACGCATGGTCATCTGCCAGTGGTCACGGGAATCCAGCTCGGCGCAGCCAGGTTCAGAACCGATGGCGGTGGGAAACAACAAGACTTCAGCGCCCATCAACGCCAGGCAACGGGCGGTCTCGGGGAACCACTGATCCCAGCAGATCCCCACACCGAGGCGCCCGAACGCGGTGTCCCAGACCCGGAAACCGGTATCGCCGGGGCTGAAGTATTCCTTCTCCTGATAACCGATGGCGTTGGGGATGTGAGTCTTGCGATACACGCCCAACAAGCGCCCGTCGGCATCGGCCACGCTCAGAGAGTTGAAATAGGCATTGCCGGCCTTCTCGAACCAGCTCAGCGGCAGCACCACGCCCAACTCCTTGGCCAACGCGGCAAAGCGTTTGAGTACACGGCTGTATTGATATTCTTCAGCCAGAGCCAAGTGTTTGTGGCTTTGCTCGATGCAGAAATACGGCGTGGCAAACAGCTCCTGCAACAGGATGACTTGAGCGCCCTTCGCCGCGGCCTCGCGAACCAACTGCTCGGCAAGGTCGAGGTTGCGCGGCAAATCCCAGGTGCAGGGCATTTGGGTGGTAGCAATCGTCAATAGAGTCATGGCATCAACCCTTCACTGGCCAGGCAGGCTGCTGTTGGGTGATGCAATGCACCCCGCCGCCGCCATGGGCCAGATGGTTGATCCGCACCGGCACCACTTCACGCCCAGGGAATGCCTGGGCCAACACTTCGGCCGCTGCGTGGTCGGCATCGATGCCGTAGGCCGGCATGATGATCGCGTCGTTGGCGATGTAGAAATTGGTGTACGAGGCGCAGAACACTTCAGCCTCAGTGTCCACCGCATCAGTGGCTTCATAGAGCTCGATCAGCTCGAACTTCCGGCCTTGGGCATCAGTGGCCAGTTCCAGCGCGCGGCGGTTTTCGCGGGCCACTTCTGCATACACCGACTGCTTGTCGTGAGTCGCGTCCACCAGCAACACGCCGGGGCGTGCGAATGCGCAGACACCATCGACATGGCCGTCAGTCATGTCGCCGGTCACGTAGTCCGGATCGCCCGGCAGCCAGATGGTTTTCTTCACGCCCAGCAGACGCGTGAAAATCTCCTCCATCTCAGCCTTGGTCATCCCGGGGTTGCGATTGGGATTGAGCAACACCGACTCGGTGGTGATCAGCGTACCCTCGCCATCGACATGGATCGCCCCGCCTTCGTTACTCAGCGGTGTGCCGAAGCACGGCAAGCCCAGGTGATTGAGTGCACGGCGCGCCAGGCCTTCATCCAGATCGTGCGCCGACTTGCCGCCCCACGCGTTGAAACGCCAGCTCACACCGGCCAACCCTTGCTGCGGGTGGCAGACGAAGCTTGGGCCGGAGTCGCGGCACCAACTGTCGTTCACCGCCAACTCGATCAGCTCGATGTTCGGACCACAAAGCGCCTTGGCACTCGCGACAGCCGACGGATCAACGACCATTTTCACCGGTTCGAAACGGGCGATGGCGTTGGCTACCCCGGCGAAATCCTTTTGCACTTGTGCGAGGGTGACGCGCCAACCCGACTCCCAGAGTGCCTGATTGTGTGGCCAGACCATCCAGGTCGCTGCGTGCTTTACCCATTCTGCCGGCATCAACCAGCCGTTGTTCTGAAGTTCGTTCTGCTGCATGACAATCGCCCTTGAGTTAAGTCATTGTGTTCAATGAAAATGACCTTTGCGGTCCTGGCATGCATGCTACGGCTGTAAAAACGGGCTAACAAACGATTGATTTTGCAGAAAAGTGATTAGAGGAACTTATCAATATGCTCAAGCACTGGCCCCCGCTCAGCACCCTTCGCGGCTTTGAAGCAGCTGCCCGCCTGGGCAGTTTTCACAAGGCCGCCGACGAGCTGCACCTGACCCAATCGGCGATCAGCCAGCAGATTCGAACGCTTGAGGCGTACCTTGAACAGCCGCTGTTTTTTCGCAGTGGACGCAGCGTCAGCCTGACCGATGCCGGCCACGATTTGCTCAGCACCACGCAGGCGTTGTTGCAGCAATTGTCGGTCGGCATTCGTCGTCTCGGGCAATACCAGAAACCCAATCAACTGGTACTCAACACCACGCCGACGTTCGCTCGTCATTGGCTGCTGCCACGCCTGGGGGATTTTCGCCGTCAGCATCCGGAAGTCGATCTGTGGATTTTCAGCACCGATGAAGTCCCGGACATGACCACCCAGACCATCGACCTCGCGGTGCGCGATGACATCAGCTCCCAGGCCGAATGCAGCTTCAAGGTGCTGCACGCTGACCGCCTCTATCCGGCGTGTCACCCCGATGTGTTGGCCGTGCCCATCGAACAGCGCACCACCCTTCATGGCGAGCGGGAAATGGACTGGAGCCATTGGGACGTCGAGGCCGGCATCGATGTGGGGCAGAAGGATCAGGGGTTGAATTTTTCCGACCCCGGATTGCTGCTGGACGCGGCGTGCGCGGGGTTAGGGATTGCGCTGGTCAGCCAGTTGTTGAGTCGGCAGGCGCGTGACAACGGACTGCTGCAACCGTTGGTGGAGGAAACCATTCGCGGGCCGAATTGGGCGTTGTTGACGCACCGTGACAGTGAGAACAATCCGTTGGCGCGAAGCTTCATCGAGTGGCTGCTGAACAACCTGACGTGACGCGGTCTTTTCGACATCCTGCAAAGCGCTTTCGCAGGCCTCAAGGTAAGCTCCTCGTTCCTCTTTGGAAACGTGACCCAGGGATGTACAAATGACCGTTGAAAGCTACGACCAACTCGCGATCTTCTCGGCCGTGGCGCAGGAGCGCAGTTTCACCCGCGCCGCTGCCAGGCTGGGCATGTCACAGCCCGCATTGAGCCGGGCCATGCGCCAGCTGGAGGAACGACTGGGCGTCAGGTTACTGTCTCGCACCACGCGCAGCGTATCCCCCACGGAAGCGGGCGAACACCTGCTGAAAGTGATCGCCCCAAGGTTCGAAGAGATCGACATCGAGCTGGCATTGCTCAGCGAATTCCGCGACAAGCCCGCAGGCAAACTGCGTATAACGGCCGGTGAGCATTCCGCGATTACGGTCCTGCAACCGGTACTCGCGAAGCTGCTGCCCGACAATCCCGATCTCAATATCGAAATCATCGTCGACTACGGCCTGACTGACATTGTGGCGGAAGGCTTCGACGCCGGGGTTCGGTTGGGTGAGCAGGTCGCCAAAGACATGATCGCCATGCGCATCGGTCCCGACATGCGCATGGCGGTTGTCGGCTCCCCAGCGTATTTCGCCCGGCATTCAAAGCCAGACATCCCAAGCGACCTCATGCAGCACAACTGCATTACGCTGCGCATGCCCACCTACGGCGGCCTCTTTCTCTGGGAGTTCGAGAAGGATGGGCAAGAACTGAACGTACGCGTCGAAGGCCAAATGGTGTTCAACAACATCGCCATGCGCATGGAGGCCGCCCTTCAGGGGTTGGGGCTGGCCTATATGCCCGAAGACCTGGTGCAGGAGCATATTGCGCAAGGCCGGTTGATTCGCGTGCTCGCGGACTGGTGCGAGCCGTTCTCGGGGTACCACCTCTACTACCCGAGCCGACGCCAGAGCTCGCCCGCCTTCGCACTGCTGCGCGAAGCCCTGCGCTATTTGGGCTGATTTTCCTGGGCCGCCTCCAGCGCCACGTTGGCTCGCTTGGCCGCATCGACATGACCTTGCTCCGCCAGCAGCCGGACCAATTGACGCAATTGCGAAACGCTCAGGCCGACCCGCAGGCTGGCGGCCATGTGCGAACGCAGCTGTGACTCCACACCGGGAGTGACGGCCAACGCTGCGACCGTGGCCAACTCACGACTTTGCCAGTCCAGGTTGTCGCGCTCGAAAATATCGCCGAACAAATGCGCCTGCAGGTACTGGTTGATGACAGGGGCGAAGTCGAACAGCGGGCCCTGAACAGGCGCGCCGGCAATGCGGGTCTGATTGGCCTTGCCCACCGCCAGCAGTTCACCACCGGTGGGAATGACACGACCGGGCTCGCGCCCCGGATCGTCCTGGACGCCGTTTTTCTTGCGCGCCTCCACAACCCTCATCAGCTCGCCAAGTGCGTTGAGGCTGCGTGGAAAACCGGTGTAGGCGTAGAGTTGCACCAGTATTTCCTTCGCCTCGCTGACGGTCAGGCCCGCGTCCAGCCCCTGATTCAATGCAGCATTCAGCTCCGGCATGTTGCTGCTGGCCATGTGGGCAGCAATCAGCGGGATGGCTTGCTGCCTCGCGGACAGCACCTCGGAAGCGAGATTTTCGGTGGACATTGATGTCGGCGTCACGGGCTCGTGGGCGCGGTATTGATCGTCGGTGACTTTCTCCAGCCAATCCACACTCTTGCCATTCACAGCACCGGTCACCGCTAGGTGGGTCATGGCACTTGACGGTGCGGCGCCGTGCCAATGCTTGACGCCCGGCGGGCAGACGATCACGTCGCCGGGGAGGATTTCCTGCACAGGCTTACCCCACTCCTGGGTCAAGCCCACACCGGAAACCACCACCAATCGCTGGCCTGCGGGATGGGTGTGCCAGGCCGAACGCGCCCCCGGCTCGAAGGTCACGTAGGCGCTGGACGCATTGATTTCATTCGTGACGGGGAACAAGGGGTCGACGCGCACTTGCCCGGTAAAGTAATCCGCCGATCCTGCTGTGGAAGATTGGGAGCCAGCGCGACTGATCTGCTGAACGGACCGGGACTCACCGGCACTTTCAGCACCCGCAGCGCTGGCGAAGGGCGCTGCGACGCAAACCGCGATCCCCAAAAGAGTGTTTTTCATAATGCCCCCCAAGTCAGAGCGTTCTGGCGTAAAACGCGTTCAACTGCGCAATGGCGACGTCAACATACTCAGGCACCCAATAGGTTTCGATATGAGTTGCGCCATCGATGGTGAACAGCTTCTTGTCCTGTGTACCGGTGGCCTTGGCAAAGGCTTGCTCCGACATATACAGGCTGTCCGCCTTGCTGCCCGCGATCATCAGCAACGGCTTGTCGATCAGTTCGATCTGATCCGTCGCATCGAAGCTCATCAGGTCCAGCAGGCTGCTCAGGGTGTACCTGAAGGTCGAGTTGGGGTGAGCATGAGTCTTGCCGTAGTACTCAAAACCCTGCCGATACAAATCAAATGGCAGCCTGGCGATCTGCTCGTCGGTGAGTTTGGCATCGCCGGTGTAGAGAATTTCTCCGCCTGCCGCTTCCTGGGCACGGGCAGCCGAAGCCTGCCGTAAACGCTCCTGAATGGTGGACAGCTGCGAATCCCTGTAGCCATTGCGCCGTACCAGTCCGGAATTGAACATGCTCACCGTTGCGATGGACTGGAAGCGCTTGTCGGTTTGCGCCGCCTTCAATGAATAGCCGCCACCGCCGCAGATACCGAGCAAGCCCAAACGCGAGTCGTCGGCGCCCGGATAGCCAGCGATAAAATCCGCCATGCCATGGATGTCTTCGACGCGATTCGTTGGCTTGTCGACGTTGCGCGGCTGACCGCCACTGCCTCCCTGATACGCCGCATCCGCAGTGATCGTGATGTAGCCCTGATCTGCCAGGCGCTGGGCATACAGGCCTGCGACTTGTTCCTTCACCCCGCCATTGGGGTGTGCCACGACAACAACCGGGTACTTCTTCGCCGAGTCATAGTTCGCGGGGGTGTAAACGTTGGCGGCAATGTCCAGGCCATTGAGTTTGTAGGTGACCGGATGGATGTTGACCTTGCCGGGCTCGTTCTTCGTCAGCGCGCCACCGTAGGTCAATGTGAATGGATTCTGCTTGTAGTCCCCTGCCTCGACTTCGGCTCCGGACATCCCGATCATGGCGGCCAGGAATGTGGCCTTTATCGTGGTTCGCGTCATATGAATATTCCTGCCAATTCCTGTTTCCAAGGTGCACGGCAGCCATTGCCGCGCGCGTAATCAATCAAGATTTTTTTCTGCGAGAAAGGTCGAAACCAGGTCCGCGATCTCGATGTTGTTCATGTCCGAAAACGGGAAGTGGCTATTGCCCTTGATCCCGATCTCCGGCAAATGAATGAGCTTTACGTCACCGCCATGGCGATTCACCGCATCACGCCACAGGCGCGCCATCTCAAGTCGCGCGCGCCAGCTGTCCTGAGCAGGCAAACGAACCGGTTTGTCGGGGATGTTGTCGCCGTAGAAGATGAGGATGGGGATACGGGTCAACGCTTCGAACTGTTCCTTCGAGACGATCTGTGCCGAGACTGTGTCGAACGCGCTGGGGATCGGCGCGGGACCTTCCCCCTCGGGAAACACGAAGCTGCTGCCCGGTTCAAATGCGACGATAGCCCGCACATGGCGGCTCTTGATCGCCGTCAGCCAACCGGGCCCGCCACCTTGCGAGTGGGTAAACAGAATGGCCGGTCCCGTCTTTTCCAGCAGCGCGGATACGCCATCGGATACGACCTCAATGTCATAAGGGCCGGTGTTGGGTGTCATCGAGCGGAAGAACTGCTCCAGCGCCTGCGGCCCCCGAGGGAATTGGCCGCCCTCGAAAGCGTCGGGCCACAGGCCAATGCGGAACTGGTTGAACCACATCTGCTCGTCCGCCACCGGCTTGATCGTCGTTTCAACCAGACTGCGTCCGGCATCGCCACGGCGCGGCTGGTCGATCAACCAGGTGGAGAAGCCGCGACGCAAGAAGATGTTCTGAAACCCTTCGCGTCCGTCAGCCGTCGTTTCCCAGGATTTCGCAGACTGCCCCGCGCCATGCCACATGACAATCGGCAACGGGCGAGCGTCAACCGGGACCTGGTAGAACGCATACACATGGTCGCCATGGTAGCTTTGGCCATCAGACAGGGCAGGCTTGTACGGGTCAAAGATGCCCGGCTGAGTCTCAACCCTCCCGCCGGCAATCACGCTGCCCTGCTCCTTGATGACCAGCGGACTGCGCTCGTCCGCTTCGGCGACCGCAGAGGTGCACAGGGCAAAACACAGGGTGCCTGCCTTTGCCAGGGCTGAAACACGATAGAGAATAACGGGATGGGTCATGGGGTGCTCTCGGCGAGAAACGCAGAGAAGCAACTTACCCTCAGACTATTGATTGATAAACAGTACTAATCGGATAGCACTAATACCAAAATCACATAAATATGATGAGAATGCCCAACACTTTCCCTGTAGGAGCGAGCCTGCTCGCGATGGAGGCCAACGATAACGCGGGCTTTCTGAATAAGCGCGTTGCGCCTGAGTTCATCGCGAGCAATCGAGCGTCGACCGGCTGCTCCTACCATTTTGCTCAGCCCTTGGCTGCCATCGCAGTCACTTCCACACGCATGCCTTCAACTGCCAGCGAGGCCACGCCCACTGCCGCACGCACCGGCCACGGCTTGGCGAAGAAGCGCTTGTACACCTCGTTGAACGCGGCGCGGTCGGCCATGTCGGTGAGGTAGATGGTCAGGTGCATGACGCGGTCCATGGAACTGCCGGCGCGCTCCAGCGCAACCTTCAATGCCTGCAACGTGCACTCGCTCTGCAGGGTGATGTCGCCCAGTTCCAGGCTGCCGTCGGCGCGGGTCGGGATCTGCGTGGAGACCAGGATGCCGTTGAAGCCGGCCACGTCGGAGGAGATGGAATCCGCGTCGGGATCAGGGGTGAAGGTGATGTCTTGGTTCGCCATGGCGTTCTCTTGTTCGAGGAAGTAAAAAGTGTGGGGAGTTTACAGCTTCACCGAGTGACTTGCGCCTCCCCTGCGGCGGGTGAATTGCTGTTCAGTCACCACGCTGCCCCACTGACTGCCTTGTTGTTCGTGGGTCAGCTCAAAACCTGCGGCTTCATAAAGTCGACGCGCGGCGTCCAGGCCCTTGAACGTTGCCAGCTCAATCGCCTCGAAGCCGAACCGGTCGCAGAACTCCACCGCCTCGCGCAGCAACTGGCGCCCCACCCCGCCACCACGGCAACCGTCATCAAGGATGAACCAGCGCAGGTGGGCCTGGTTATTGCCCAGATCCTGCCCGTCGATGGCGATCGAGCCGACGATGCGATCATTCACTGTCGCCACCCAGAGGTTGTTGCAAGGCTGGTCCAGACGCCCCACGAACTCAGCGATGCCGCTGGCGACCTTGCTCTCGAAGAATTGCCCGAACCCTGAGTGCCTGGCGTAAAAGGCGGCATGCATTTCAGTCACGCGCCCAACGACACCGGGACGGTAACCGACGCTGATCTCGACCGGGTTGCCCGGCGCTTTTCCTTCGCCGGTACGGTGTGCATTCAGGGCGTGGGCATACGCCGCCAGTCCCTGGGCGACCGCTTGTTGTTGCGATGGATTCAAGTGCTCCAGCGCCGTTTGGACCTGCGTTCGCCCGTAAGCATGGATCGCAGCCACCGTGCGCCGGCCCTGCTTCGTCAGTTGCAGGCGCTTGACGCGACCATCGCTGTCGGCACTTTCCACCAGCTCGCCGGCCTTGATGAGCTTGGCCACCATGCGGCTGACACTGGACTTGTCCAGATCGAGCAATTGCACGAGTTGAGCGGCGGTCAGCGCCAGGTGTGCTTCGATTTCCAGCAGCGCGTGTACGGCTGAAGGTGAGTAGTCGGTCGCCGCCAGCGTGGCGCGCATGAAGCCCAACTCACGCACCATTGTGCGCGACGCAGAGCGGATTTCTTCAACCAGAGCGGGATGAGTGGTCACTTCAGGCCTCCCCTGAAAAATAGTTGCACTATACAACCATATTTCAGCGCGAGGGTTCAACTGGCGCGGAGTCAAACGCTCTGCATCAGTTATTTATACTCAAATGCCAGCTTAATAATATTTTACCGATAACAGGGTCATCCCTAGTCTTGAGCCCAAGAAATGGCAGGCCGTTCGCGACCTAAATCCAACTCGAAGGGTATAGAGATGACCACTGAAAAAATAAAAACAGATACGCTGATTGTTGGTGCCGGTCAGGCTGGCGTGGCCATGAGTGAACACCTGAGCAAACTCGGCGTGCCGCACCTGGTGCTGGAGCGCAACCGTATCGCCGAGCGCTGGCGCACCGGGCGCTGGGATTCGCTGGTGGCGAATGGTCCGGCGTGGCACGACCGTTTTCCGGGCCTTGATTTTGACGACCTCAGCCCCGACGAATTTGCGCCGAAAGAACGCGTGGCCGATTACTTCGAAGCCTACGCGAAGAAATTCAACGCGCCGATCCGCACCGGCGTGGACGTGCTGAAAGTTGAACGCAACGTTGGCCGTCCGGGTTTCACCATCGAAACTTCTGAAGGCGTGATCGAGGCCAACCGTGTGGTCGCCGCTACCGGGCCTTTCCAGCGGCCGGTGATTCCGCCGATTGCGCCGATTGCGCCGATTGCGCCGCAGGATCAGCCCTTCCTGCAAATCCACTCCGCCGATTATCGCAACCCGCAGCAACTGCCTGAAGGCGCAGTGCTGGTGGTTGGCGCGGGCTCGTCCGGCGTGCAGATCGCCGATGAATTGCAGCGGGCCGGCAAGCAGGTTTACCTCTCGGTCGGCGCCCACGACCGCCCGCCTCGCGCCTATCGCAACCGTGATTTCTGCTGGTGGCTGGGGGTGCTTGGCGAGTGGGATCAAGCGGCGATGAAGCCCGGTCGCGAACACGTGACCATCGCGGTCAGCGGCGCACATGGCGGCCGTACGGTGGACTTCCGTGGCCTCGCTCATCGCGGCATGACGCTGGTCGGCCTGACCCAGGCGTTCAACGGCGGCGTGGCGACCTTCCAGCCGAACCTGGCCGAGAACCTGGCGCGTGGTGACGAGAATTATCTGGCGCTGCTCAACGCCGCCGACGCCTACATCGAACGCAATGGCCTGGACTTGCCGCAAGAACCGGAAGCGCGTATCACTTTCCCGGATCCGGAGTGCGTGACCCATCCGATTCTTGAGCTGGACCTGGCCAAGGCCGGCGTGACCTCAATCATCTGGGCCACCGGTTTTGCCACGGACTACAGCTGGCTGAAGGTTGATGCCTTCGACGACAAAGGCAAACCACAGCATCAACGTGGTGTGTCGAGCGAACCGGGGGTGTATTTCCTCGGTTTGCCTTGGCAGTCCCGTCGCGGCTCTTCGTTCATCTGGGGCGTTTGGCATGACGCCAAGTACGTGGCGGATCACATCGCCATTCAGCGCTCGTACCTCGACTACCACGATGCGGCGCAACGCGAGGCGGAAGTTGTTTCGCTCGCCCCTAAAAAAACTGTCAGCGCTTAAGCCATTTTCCAGGAGCTTCACATGTCCACGCCAACCCATACCCGTATTCGCATGTTCAACACCAAGGAAACCTACCCGAACCAGAGCCTGGACAATGACCTGTGCCAGGCGGTCCGCGCCGGCAATACGGTTTATGTCCGTGGCCAGGTCGGGACTGATTTCGAAGGCCGTCTGGTGGGCCTTGGCGACCCGCGTGCGCAAACCGAGCAAGCCATGCGCAACGTCAAGCAGTTGCTGGAAGAGGCTGGCAGCGACCTCAGTCACATCGTCAAAACCACGACTTACCTGATCGATCCGCGGTATCGCGAGCCGGTGTACCAGGAAGTCGGGAAGTGGTTGAAAGGTGTGTTTCCGATTTCGACCGGGTTGGTGGTATCGGCGTTGGGGCAACCGCAGTGGTTGATGGAGATTGATGTGATTGCGGTGATTCCCGAGTAGACCGAGTCGCGGCCTTCGCGAGCAAGCTTCGCTCCTACAGGTGATCCGGATTTCCTGTAGGAGCGAAGCCTGCTCGCGAAGAGGCCCGCCCAGACACCTCATTTGCCAAGGAGCAAAACCCATGACCTTCTCCATCGCCGCCCGTTGCCCCGAAACCGGTCAGTTCGGCATCGCCATCAGTTCCTCCAGCATCGCCGTCGGCGCCCGCTGTCCGTGGCTGCTGCCGGGCGTCGGCGCCGTCTCCACGCAAAACATCACCCTGCCCTCCCTCGGCCCGGACGTCCTCGCCCTGATGGAGCAAGGCCTCGCCCCCTTCGATGCGCTGGACAAGGTCCTCACGCGCAACGGCTACAGCCAATACCGGCAGATCACCGCCATCGACCACCTCGGCCAGACCGCCCACTTCAGCGGTGCGCAAACCCTGGGCAACCACAACGCCGTGTCCGGTGAACAATGTGTGGCCGCCGGCAACATGCTTGCGGACCGGGGCGTGATCGAGGCGATGGTCGAGGCCTTCGAACACGGCGAAGGTCAACTCGCCGACCGCCTGCTCGCCGCGATGAAAGCCGCCATCGCCGCTGGTGGCGAAGCCGGGCCGGTGCATTCGGCAGCGATGGTGGTGGTCGGCGAACTGACCTGGCCGATCATCAACCTGCGGGTCGACTGGGCAGATGAAGACCCTATTGGTGGGTTGGAAAAACTCTGGGATGCCTACCGCCCACAAGTCCAGGACTACATCGACCGTGCCCTCGCCCCGGACAAATCCCCCGGCTACGGCGTCGCCGGAGACGACCGATGAGCAGCAGCCGCGACGTGCTGCAAACCCTGGTGGCGTTCGACACCACGAGCCGCGAATCGAACCTGCAGCTCATCGAGTTTGTCCGCGACTATCTCGCGAGTCTCGATGTGCCTTGTGAACTGATCTACAACGAGCAGCGCAGCAAGGCCAATCTGTTTGCCACGATCGGCCCGGCGGATAAGCCGGGCATCGTGCTGTCGGGACATACCGACGTGGTGCCCGTCGATGGCCAGCCGTGGACCGTTGCGCCGTTCGAACTGACCGAGTGCGATGGCAAGTTGTACGGTCGCGGTACGGCGGACATGAAGGGCTACATTGCTTGCGTGCTTGCCCTCGTTCCATCCTTGGTGAACGCTTCGCTGAGACTGCCGGTGCACATCGCGCTTTCGTACGATGAGGAAGTCGGCTGCCTCGGTGTACGCTCCTTACTGGCGGACCTGGAACAACGCCCGGTCAAACCGATGCTCTGCATCATTGGCGAGCCGACCGAATTGAAACCGGTGCTCGGGCACAAAGGCAAACTGGCGATGCGCTGTGATATTCATGGCGAAGCATGCCATTCGGCGTATGCGCCGCTTGGGGTCAATGCCATTGAGTACGCCGCCGAATTGATCGGCGAACTGGGACGAATCGGTAACCGCCTGAAAGCGCCCGAGCATCACGATGCGCGTTTCGATCCGCCATTTTCCACCGTACAAACCGGTGTGATTTCCGGTGGCAAAGCGTTGAACATTGTCCCGGCCGATTGCCGGTTCGACTTCGAAATACGCGCCCTGCCCTCGCATGATCCGAGTGAAGTCGCCCAGGAACTGAAAACCTACGCCGAGCAGCAAGTACTGCCGCGAATGCGTGCGGTCAGTGAACAGAGCGAGATTCGCTTCAGTGAGTTGTCGGCGTATCCCGGATTGGCGACGGATGCACACAGCGAAGCGGCTGAGTTGATCGCTGCATTTTCCGGCTCCAGGGAATTTGGAACAGTGGCCTTTGGCACCGAGGGCGGCCTGTTTGATGCAGCAGGAGTCCCCACCGTTGCTTGTGGCCCCGGGAGCATGGATCAGGGCCATAAACCGGATGAGTTCGTCAGCCTCGAACAATTGAACCGCTGCGATGAAATGCTGCAGCGAATGCTCACATTCATCAGCCAATAACGTCGCCCTTGTAGGAGCCAGCTTGCTGGCGATGGCGTCCTCAAAATCGCCATCGCCGGCAAGCCGGCTCCTACAGGTTACGTGGTGATTCAACGATCCCGAACACCCCAAATAACCCTGTAGGAGCCAGCTTGCTGGCGATGGCGGTCTCACAATCGCTATCGCCGGCAAGCCGGCTCCTACAGGTTGCGTGGTGATGCAACGACCCCGAACACCCCAAATAACCCTGTAGGAGCCGGCTTGCCGGCGATGGTGGACTAACTTTCAACACCTGTGTTGACTGACACTCCGCTATCGCGAGCAAGCCCGCTCCCACAGGGTTTTTGGGCGACCCATGGACCTACTTTTTTTAACGTCTGTACCAACAAAACTACTAATTTATCTATCGCACCCCACCGCACATCATCAACTCCAACAAGAAAAGCGTCGCCCCACGCGGCGCTCACCGAAGTACGTCCACGTACTCAAAATTGCCTTGGAGTCCGTCATGGTTACCGCAGCAACAGCACCCGCCCCACTCATCGAAAAACACACCATCGGCTACGTGCCACCCGAAGATCGCCACGGCAAAACCCGTGACCTGTTCACCCTCTGGTTCGGCGGCAACATCGCCCCGCTGCCCATCGTCACCGGCGCCCTCGGCGTGCAGATGTTTCACCTCAACCTGGTGTGGGGCATTGTCGCCATCCTCGTCGGCCACCTGGTCGGCGGCGTGCTGATGGCACTGCACTCGGCGCAAGGCCCGCAGATGGGCATCCCGCAAATGATCCAGAGCCGCGCCCAGTTCGGTTCCCTCGGCGCGCTGCTGGTGGTGCTGATCGCCGGCATCATGTACATCGGCTTCTTCGCCTCCAATATCGTCCTCGCCGGCAAGTCCCTGCATGGCGTGGTCGACAGCGTGCCAGTGCCGGTCGGCATCGTCATCGGCGCCCTCGGTTCCGGCATTATCGGCATCATCGGCTATCGCTTCATTCACGTGCTCAACCGCATCGGCACCTGGGTGCTCGGCGCGGGTATCGTGCTCGGCTTCGGCTACATCTTCACTCACGTGCAGACCGCCGACTTCCTCACACGCGGCAACTTCAATATTTCCGGCTGGCTCGCCACCGTGTCCCTTGCCGCACTCTGGCAGATCGCTTTCGCGCCCTACGTCTCCGACTACTCGCGCTACCTGCCGGCCAACGTGCCCGTCGCCGCAACCTTCTGGACGACTTATCTGGGCACCGTGCTCGGCTCCAGCCTCTCGTTCATCTTCGGCGCAGTCGCCGTCCTCGCCACGCCCGTCGGCATGGACACCATGGACGCCGTCAAACTCGCCACCGGCTCCATCGGCCCGTTGATGCTCGTGCTGTTCCTGCTCAGCGTCATCAGCCACAACGCCCTCAACCTCTATGGTGCGGTGCTGTCGCTGATCACCCTGGTACAAACCTTCGCCTACCGCTGGATCCCCACCGCCAAAAGCCGCGCCATCCTGTCGATCATCCTCCTCGCCGCCTGCTGCTTCGCCGCCGTCGGCGCCTCCGCCAACTTCATCGGCCACTTCGTCGACATGGTGCTGGTGTTGCTCGTGGTGTTGGTGCCATGGACCGCGATCAACCTGATCGACTTCTACGCCATCCACAAAGGCCAGTACGACATCAATTCGATCTTCAAGGTCGATGGCGGCATCTACGGCCGATACAACCCACAGGCACTGTTGGCGTATGCGATCGGGATCGTGGTGCAGATTCCGTTCATGAACACGCCGCTGTACGTCGGGCCGATTTCGGAGCACATCAATGGGGCTGACCTGTCCTGGCTGGTGGGCCTGATCATCACCTCGCCGCTCTACTACTGGCTGGCCAATCGCGACACCGCGTACAAGCGCCGCCTCTCCACCGGGAAACTGGCCAATAGCCTCTAACTCCCTCACATTTCAACCGCAATAAAAAACCGCATTAATGCGGTTTTTTATTGCTTGATCATATTATGCAGCTCCAAGATATTGACTATCACGCATAATAAAAACGCCAATAAAACCGTTATTGAAAATTTGACATGTCTCAGCAACTTTACACTCTAATAAAAAATTGATCTGGCTGATTGCAAAATTGTAACGCTGGCGTTGCACCGCGCCAGTGCCGCTTCAAAAAAACGATATATCCACCTGCCTGATTTTGGTGCAAAAATACATATTCTACTCATATTACCAAACGAAATAAGTTAGATATCCATCTGTTTTTGTTGATGTTTTTTATTTGCAATTCACATATTGTCTTTTGGCACCTTCCTTGTAACCCCCACTCTTTATATTGCTGGCGCGAACTGTTCGAAATTCCTGTTAAAAAAAATGACAGTGCCAGGAAGATGTTTGTCTACACTCTTGGTTCTGCGATTGCTGGCCCGAAAAACACGTTGAACCAAACTGCCGCTTAGTTAGCCAAATAGAGCAACTGTCGGCCTGTGTGGCATGCCGACGGCCATCCGAAATCCGGGTATATGGGGAACTTACCAATGCGTATCAGCATATTTGGTCTGGGGTATGTGGGCGCTGTATGCGCGGGCTGTCTGTCTGCTCGCGGTCATGACGTAATCGGCGTGGATGTCTCGCAAGTCAAGATTGACCTGATCAACCAGGGTAAATCGCCTATCGTCGAACCCGGCCTGGAACCGCTGCTCGAACAGGGAGTGAATTCAGGGCGGCTGCGCGGCAGCAGTAATGTAAAGGCAGCCGTGATGGACACGCAGATGTCATTCCTCTGCGTCGGAACGCCCTGCAAGAAGAATGGCGATCTGGATCTGGTCTACATCGAGTCGGTCTGCCGCGAGATCGGCGAAGCCCTGCACACCAAGGACAGTTGGCATACGGTTGTGGTGCGCAGCACGGTACTGCCGGGCACCGTCAAGAATGTGGTGATCCCGATACTGGAAGACTGTTCCGGCAAGAAGGCCGGGGTCGACTTCGGTGTGGCGATCAACCCGGAATTCCTGCGCGAAAGTACGGCGATCAAGGACTACAACTGTCCGCCCATGACAGTGATCGGTGAACTCGACCAACGCAGCGGCGACCTGCTCGCCTCGCTCTTTCAAGAGCTGGACGCGCCGCTCCTGCGCCGCAGTATCGAAGTGGCCGAGATGATCAAGTACACCTGCAATGTCTGGCACGCGACCAAAGTCACCTTCGCCAATGAGATCGGCAATATCGCGAAGGCTGCCGGCGTGGACGGTCGCGATGTGATGGACGTGGTCTGCCAGGACACCAAGCTCAACCTGTCGCGTTATTACATGCGCCCAGGTTTCGCGTTCGGCGGTTCCTGCCTGCCCAAGGATGTGCGTGCGCTGAACTACCGCGCCGGGCAACTGGATGTCGAGCACCCGCTGCTGGCGTCGATCATGCGCAGCAATGCGGCGCAGGTTCAGCGAGCCTTCGACATCATCACCAGTTACGGCAAGCGGCGTATCGCCCTGCTCGGCCTGAGCTTCAAGGCCGGCACCGATGACCTGCGCGAAAGCCCGCTGGTGGAGTTGGCCGAAATGTTGATCGGCAAGGGCTACGACCTGCATATCTTCGACCGCAACGTTGAATACGCGCGCATCTACGGCGCCAACAAGGACTACATCGAATCGAAGATTCCGCACCTGGCTTCGCTGCTACGCGCTGACCTTGTGAAGGTGATCGACGAGGCGGAGGTGATTGTACTTGGCAACGGTGACGAGTCCTTCAGAGCCCTCGCGCTTGAGGTGCCCGAGGGCAAGCAGGTGGTTGACCTGGTGGGTTTCATGCCACACACCAGTGACGATCAGCTCGAAGGCATCTGCTGGTAAGAGAGTCACCGAACTGCAACCCGGGCAATACGGGTTTATCGAACAGGAGTCACAAGTATGGCTGGTGCCAGGGATTACTTGCGCGAAGCGGCGGGCTGGCTGTTTTACGTCACCGCGTTGCTGGGGCTTGCACTGCTGCTGCCGCGCTCAGTGTTCGATCCCCAATCCAGGGACTTTCTCCTGTTGCTGGGGGCTGTCGGTATCTGGCGCTACTCGATGGGGGCTGTCCATTACATACGAGGGTTACTGTTCCTTTATGTGGTGTTCCCCTACTACAGACGCAAAGTCACCCGGCTCGGCAGCATTGCCGACCCGTCGCACGTGTTTTTGCTGGTCACCAGTTTTCGGATCGAGGCGCTGACCACGGCGCAGGTGTACCGCTCGGTGATCGAAGAAGCCATCGGTTGTGGTTACCCGACCACGGTGGTCTGTTCCATCGTCGAGCTCGCCGATGAATTGCTGATCAAGGCACTCTGGGACAGCTATACCCCGCCGGAGCAGGTCAAGCTGAGCTTCGTGCGGATTCCCGGCACCGGCAAGCGCGACGGCCTGGCCCATGGTTTCCGGGCGATCTCCCGGCACGTGCCGGACGCCGATGCGGTGGTGGCCGTGGTCGATGGCGACACCGTGCTTTCCGCCGGGCTGGTACGTCAGACCGTGCCCTGGTTCAAGCTTTTTCCGAACGTCGGCGGGTTGACCACCAATGAGTTCTGCGAGGTACGCGGCAGCTACCTGATGAGCGAATGGCACAAGCTGCGGTTCGCCCAGCGGCACATCAATATGTGCTCGATGGCACTGGGCAAGCGGGTGCTGACAATGACCGGGCGGATGTCGGTGTTCCGCGCCCAAGTGGTGACCGATCCCGGATTCATTCAAGACGTCGAGCGCGATTATCTGCAGCACTGGCGCCTGGGGCGTTTCCGCTTTTTGACCGGCGATGACAAGTCCAGTTGGTACAGCCTGATGCGGCTGGGTTACGACACCTTTTATGTGCCCGACGCGGCGATCAACACCGTCGAGCATCCACCGGAAAAGAACTTCATCAAGGCCAGCCGCAAGCTGATGTTCCGCTGGTATGGCAATAACCTGCGGCAAAACTCACGGGCCCTGCACCTGGGCGTGCGGCGGCTGGGCTGGTTCACCTCGCTGGTGTTGCTCGACCAACGCGTATCGATGTGGGCCAGCCTGCTCGGGCCGTCGGTGGCGATCATTGCCAGCCTCAAATACAGCATCGCCTACTTGCTGATTTATGTGCTCTGGATCGGCGTGACGCGCCTGATCCTGAGCCTTCTGTTGCTGGCGTCGGGGCACCCGGTCGGGCCGGCTTATCCCCTGATTCTCTATTACAACCAGCTGGTCGGCGCCATGGTGAAGATCTATGTGTTCTTCCGTCTCGACCAGCAATCGTGGACGCGCCAGAAAACCAAACTCGACCGTGGGCTGGCGAGCTATCAGCGCTGGTTCAATACCTGGTCGTCGCGGGCCATGACGTTTTCGGCCGGCAGCGTGTTTTGCGCGCTGCTGATGTGGATTGTGTAGTGCAGGTGTCAGGGCCGTGGCAGGCCGTGCCGGATCGGACTCAATCGATGGGAAGGAACGCGTTATGAACACAGCTTTTGTTGCTGTTGATGACAATGTCGTGCACGAGTCGGAGGTGCAGCGTCAGCATGCGCGGCTGACTCTGCCGGCGAGGATCAAGTTTCACGGGCCGGACCGGGAGCCGTTCGATTGCGAGCTGATCGACTTGTCAGCCGGTGGATTCAGCCTGAGTCAGCCGGGTACAACGCTGATCGTTGGCCGGCAACACAAAGGCAAACTGGTGTTCCAGGTCGATGCGCTGGGGTTTGCCATCGACGTGGAGTTTGTCGTGCGCTCGATTAACGACGAGGGGCAGCGCATAGGTTGCGAGTTTCAAAACCTGCGCCCTCGTGCGATTTCCGCCTTGCGTTACGTGATCACCTCTTACCTCTCGGGCGGGGTGATCAGCCTGGGTGACATGCTCTCGACCCAGCAGCGCGACAACTTCACCAAGCCGCGAAAGCACGAAAGCGGCCACGGCATGGGCATTCTCGCTCGCGTGCGGGCCACCGCGGTAAGCCTGCTGATGTTCCTGGTGGGACTGTTTGCCTTTGGTTATGTGGTGCACCAGTTGTATGGCATTTATTTCGTCACCCATGCCGAATCGGCGCGGGTCAATGTGCCCGGCCAGTTGATCGGCCTGCCGCGCGACGGCAGCGTCAATTCGTTGGTCAAGGTGGGGTCGGTGGTGGCCAAGGGCGCCCCGCTGGCGACTTTTTCCGCCTCGCTGCTGGATGTGATGAAAGGCAACCTGCCGCCCGGGCAGGCAACCCCGGAAAACCTTGAGCGCCTGTTCAGCCGAACCCTGCAAGGCTCGTTGACCAGCCCTTGCGATTGCCGGGTGGTGTCGCAGTTGGTGCCGGATGGCCAGGTCGTCGGTAAGGGCACCACGGTGTACGAGTTGATGCCGATCGACGGTGTGGCGACCATCGAGGCGCGCTTCCCCTACAAGAATTTTGCCAAGATCCAGCCCGGCAAAGCGGTGAGCTTCCAGTTGATCGGCGAAGAACAGCCACGCGCGGGCAAAATCACTGCGGTGGCGCTGGACAACGGCGGCCTGGCCTCGGACCTGCGGGTCACCATTGAGCCTGACAGCCCGTTGCAAACCGATCAGGCCGGGCGGCCGGTGGAGGTCAGTATCGAAGACCTGCAAGGCAATGTCTGGGTGCAGAGTGCCTCGGCGGCCAATGCCTGGGTGAAAAACACCTGGGCGAATAAAGTCATGGCGGCCGGAAAATGAACGGCGCATGGCGATCGGGGCTGCGGTTTTCCGCGCTGGCCGCGGCCCTGACAATGATTCATGGGTGCGGCACCCTCCCCGATCAAGGCTTGGCGCGCGAGGCCATGGCGCGCGGCGATTATGAAACGGCTCGCAAGAACTACGCGCCGCTGGCCGAGGACGGCTATGCCGACGCCCAGGCCGGAATGGGCGACTTGACGGCCTCGGCGGGCGACCCGGCGAGCCTGAAAGAGGCTGAGGGATTGTACCGGCAGGCCGCGCCGGAATCGGTCAAGGCGCAGTCACGTCTGGGCCGCGTGTTGCTGCGTCAGGGACCGACGGATCCCAAGCAAGTGCAAGAGGCCCGGCAATTGCTGGAAGGCGCGCTGGACAAAGGCGAGTTCAGTGCCGTGGTGCCGCTGACCTTGTTGTACCTGGGCTACCCGCAACTGACGCCGGGGGTGGATCCGCAGCAGAAGGTCAACAGTTGGCGCGCCCAGGGCATTGTCGAGGCCGACCTGGCGCAGATTCTGATTTACCGCAATCAGGGCACTTATAACGCTCACCTGCCGCAGATCGAGCAGATGTGCCGGGCGAGACTGGCATTACTCGATGCCTGTTATGTGGAGCTGGCCACCATCAATCGGATGCGCGCCCAGTCCAAGGCGCAAACCGACTTGCTGGCGCAGTTGCGCCAGGGTTGGCGCGAGGGACGAGTAGCGCCCTTGCGGGTCGAATCGGTGGCGCGCGTTCTGTCGACGCCGACACTCGAAGGCCCGGCCGATCCGCAAAGCGCCCAGCGCCTGCTCGAGGAACTGGCACCCGACTATCCACCGGCCTGGACCAGCCTGGCGCGGCTGATCGACGACTACCCCGCCCAAGGCGATGCGCCGCAATTGCTCTCGGCCTTGCAGCGCGGGCGCGAAGCGGGCGATCCACGGGCGGAACTGCTGACCGGGCGCCTGTATTACCTCGGCAAATGGCTGCCGCAGGACCCGCGCCTGGCGCAAGAGCACCTGCTCAAGGCGGCCGCCGCCGGTGAAGTCGGGGCGCATTACTACCTGGGCCAGTTGTACCGGCGCGGTTATCTGGGCCAGGTCGAACCACAGAAAGCGCTGCAACACTTGCTGCTGGCAGCGCGCAACGGTTCGCCCAATGCCGACCTGGCGCTGGCGCACATGTTTTCCGATTCACGCGGGGTCAAGGTCAATCGAATCAATGCCTTTGTCTTTGCGCAACTCGCGCAACGCCAGGGCGTGGTAAATGCGGGGCCAGTGCTGTCGGCCGTGCAGTCGGGGATGACCCCGGCAGAGAGGAAAATCGCGCAGCCCTTACTTGAGGAAGAAGCTCAGGCCCGTCTGACGGGCGCGGCTCTCGCCAGGCTGCAAACTCCGGAAAATGGACAGGACTTACTATGAAACAAGCACTGTTGGCAGGTTATGGTCTGGGAGTTTCGCTGATGTGCAGCGCCGGTCTGGTGCTGGCGGCGGAAGTGGCGCCGAAGAATTTCGGCCTGGATGTGAAGATTACCGGCGAGTCGCAGGACGACCGGGACCTGGGCACTGCACCCGGTGGCACCCTCAACGATATTGGCCTCGACCTGCGCCCCTGGGCCTTTGGCCAATGGGGCAACTGGAGCGCCTATGTGATGGGCCAGGCGGTAGCGGCGACCGACACCATCGACACCGACACCGTGAACAACGGCGTCGACGACAGCAACACCCGTGAAGCGGATGACAGCTACCTGGCGCTTCGCGAGTTCTGGGTCGACTATTCGGGCATCACGGCCTATCCGGGCGAGCATCTACGCCTGGGCCGCCAGCGTCTGCGCGAGGACAGTGGCGAGTGGATGGACACCAACATCGAAGCGCTCAACTGGACCTTCGAAACCACGTTGCTGCGCAGCCACGTCGGCGCCGCTCAACGCTTTTCCGACTACCGCACCGACCTGGACGACCTGGCACCGGAAGACAAAGACCGTTCCCATGCCTTCGCCGACATCTCTACGCAATGGACGCCCAACAATTGGGTCGGCTTGCGTGTACATCACTCGGAAGACAGCGGCAATCTGCCGGACCCCGGTGACCGACTCGACACACTCGACAAGACCACCACCGGCAGCCTGACCTGGGTCGGCCTTGAAGCGAACGGTGACGGCTACAACTATCGCTCGACGATGCCGCTCAATTACTGGATCAACGCAACCTGGCTGACCGGCGATCGCGACAACCTCAACAGCGTGATCGTCCCTTCCGGCGATCGAATCGCGACAGGCCACACCAGCGGCGACGTCAATTCCTGGGCCGCGGACCTGGGCTTGCGCTGGAACATCGATGACGCCTGGCGCCTCGGTGCTGCCGCCGCCCGTGGCGATGGCGGCGGCAACGACCAGGAGAACCAGTTCCAGCAAACCGGCCTGCAAAGCAACCGCTCGAACTACACCGGCACGCGCTCACGGGTACACCGCTTCGGCGAAGCCTTTCGCGGTGAACTGAGCAACCTCCAGACAGCAACGCTGTTCGGCGCCTGGTCGTATCGCGAGGACTACGACGCCAGCCTCGTCTACCACCGCTTCTGGCGGGTCGACGACCAGACGGAAACCGGCGACGACGGGATCATCAATGCGGCGCTGGTGGACGGCGAGAAGGACCTGGGCCAGGAAGTCGATCTGGTCATGACCAAGTACTTCAAGCAAGGCCTGTTGCCCGCGAGCATGGTGGATTGGGTCGACGAACCCTCGGCACTGATCCGCCTGCGCCTGGGCGTGTTCTTCCCCGGTGACGCCTACGCCAACGACACCGATTCGAGCATGCACCGGGCGTTCATCGATTTCGTCTGGAAAATCTAGGACCCGGTGGCTGCCCGCGCTGAAGCCATCGCGGGCAACGGCACATTGATCACAACCGGCTGCCTTTTGGATGAGTGAGACTTATGGACCGTGTCGTCAAGATAGGACTGATGCTCGCCGCAATGCTGTTGGTGCAGACGGCAGGTGCCAGTGCGGCAGGTGACCTCCTGATACCGCGCTACAGCATCAGCGAGGCTCCGGGAAAACCGTTGCTGATCAAGGAACCGAAAATGCCCGACCTGTCCGGCTATACCGCCGAGGCAGTCGCCGCGAAGATTGCCTACAAGCCCGCCGGCCGTGCCTTGATCCAGCCGATGCTCAAGGAGAACGCGCTCGATGAGTTCATCGGCGGCCAGGACCGCTTCAAGGAATGGGTGGTGCGCCAGAAGCAAATGCCCGTGGCGATCTTCATCGACCGTGGCTACATGAGCCTGACGCAACTGGCACGCAGCCTGCCGCAGACAGCCCTGCGCGAGACCGCACCGGGGGTGTTTCTGGCGCGCTTGCCGATCGTCATCCGTCCCGGCGGGACGCTGCATATCGACAAATCGGTGAAGGAATTGCGCTTGTCCCAGGACGGCGGTTCGTTCCTGGTCAACGACGGCAAACTGTTCATTACCGATACCAAGGTCAGCGCCTGGAGCGAGAAAGACGACAGCCCGGCCTGGTTCAAAAAAGAGGAAACGTTTCGCCCGTTCCTGATTTCCTGGGGCGGCACCGAAACCTACATCGTCAACAGCACCATCACCAGCTTCGGCTACACCGAGAGCAAGAGTTATGGGGTGAGTATTTCCCAGTACAGCCCGAGCATGGCGCCGAAGATGAAGCGCAAAAAACCGACCGGCTGGCTGATCAATTCGCAGTTCATCGACAACTATTTCGGCTTCTATTGCTACGAGGCCGACGACGTGGTGATTCTACGCAACACCTATCGCGCAAACATCGTATATGGCATCGACCCGCACGACCGTTCGCGCCGGCTGATCATTGCCCATAACGATGTCTTCGATACCCACAAGAAGCACGGCATCATCCTCTCGCGCGAGGTCAACGACAGCTGGATCATCTACAACCGCACCTACAACAATCATCTGTCGGGCATCGTCCTGGACCGTTCCAGCGTCAATAACCTGCTGGCCTACAACGAAACCTACAAAAACCGTTCCGACGGCATCACCTTGTACGAGAGCGGCAACAACCTGATCTGGCGCAACCGCGCGGCCGACAATGACCGACACGGGATCCGGGTGCGCAACAGCACCGGCGTGCGCCTGTACGAAAACGAGCTGATGGCCAACGCCCTGACCGGGATCTATGGCCACACCAAGGATTTGCGTGGCAGCGACCGCGATCTCAAGGAAGACCCTTACGAAGCCAAACTGTCGCTCACCGTGGTCGGCGGCAAGCTGATCGGCAACGGTTCCAGCCCCATCGCCGTGTTTTCACCCTCGCGCCTGGAACTCTATGACTTGACCTTTCTCGCGCCGCAGAAACAGGACGGACTGGCCTTCACCGGTTTGCTGGGGGACGTCCAGGGCGACTTGATGGACATCCTCCTGCGCCGCCATGCCGCCGCGTTGATTCTGCCCGAGACACTGTGAGGAGCCTGCCGATGAACACCTTTCATGGATTTGCCGCGCTTGGCCTGCTGTCCATGTCGATGGGGGCACAGGCGCAGCCGCAGTACACGGCCGAGGCCTGCTGCCAGCTGTGCCCGCAAGCGGCGCAGGCGACATATTACGAACAGCCGGAGCTGAAAAACTACGCGACCCTGGTGGAGGCCAAGGACCAGTGGCTGTTTCGCACCCGTAGCGATTTGCGCACCGACTTCGGCCTCGATGAGAGCGGCTACAAAGCCCTCAAGCGCCTGCGCGACGGGCTCGCCCAGCGCGGCGTCGAACTGGTGTTGGTGATGCCACCCAGTCGCGGCCTGCTGCACGCCGACCGCCTGACGCCGCAGGAACTGGCCAGCTTCGATCAGGCCAGGGCCCGGCAAAACTACCTGCAAACCCTGGACCGGGTGCGCGGCCTGGGCATTCTGGCGCCCGACTTTGCCAACCTGCTGAGTTCGCCACAGCCCGCCGGGCAGCCCTTCTACTTCAAGGGCGATCACAACTGGACGCCCTATGGCGCCGAGCGCAGCGCCCAATTGGTGGCCCAGACGCTCAAGGGCAACGATGTGCTCAAGGCGTTGCCGCATCAGGTCTTCGCCAGCCAACCGGCCGGTCTGTTGGGGCGCTCGGGCACGCTGCAAAAAGCCGCCGCACAGATCTGCGGCAACGGCTATGCAGCTCAGTATGTGACCCGATATCAAACCCGCGCCCAAGGCGATTCCAAGGACCCCGCCAAGGTCGCACTGATCGGCACGAGCGCCAGCAGCGAGCTGTTCAACTTTCCCGGTTTCCTTGAACAATACCTGGAGACGCCGGTCCGCAACTTCAGCGTACCGGGCGGTGGCTACGATGATTCGTTGATCGCCTACCTGCTCGGCGACGACTTCCAGAACGCCCCGCCGGCGGTGCTGGTGTGGGAAACCGACAACCTCGACAGCCTTGGCAAACCCAGCTTCTACCGCCAGGCAATGGCGGCGCTGAGCGATGGCTGCGACAACCAGTCCCCGCTGCTCAAAAGCCAGGCGACCCTGCACAGTGGGCGCAATCAAGTGTTGTTCAACGGCAGTGGCGGCAACGTGTATCCGATCAAGGGCAATCGTTATCAGGTCGACCTCAAGTTCGCGGATCCCGGCGTGCGCCTGCTGAACGCGACCCTGACCTACCTGAACGGTCGCCAGGAAAACCTCAGCTTGAGCCGTTCGCCGACGGTCAATACCCAGGGCCGCTTCGCCTTCGAGCTGCGCGGCGACGGGGACTGGGGCGAACAGACGCTTCTTTCCATGGACGTGCAACCGCCGCCGGGTATGACCACCACAGGGCTTTCAACCCGACTGTGCGTCAAACCCGCCATTACGGCAGCACCGACCCTGCGCACCGCGCAGACGGAGGAAAACTGATGCGCCCGGCACACTGGGCCGCCATTGGCGTGGCCTTCATTCTGATGGGGCCGATCATGCAAGCGGCCGCACAACTTCGCCCGCCGCAGGGCTATTACGCGCCGGCCACAGAGAAAAAGGGCGACGCGCAGAGCTGTCCGGCGACGCCCAAACCCTATACCGGCGACCTGTTGATCCCCAGCAAATACGAAGGCTCGGGCAAGGCTCGGGATCAGCTCAACGCAGAATCCAACAAACGCTACAAGGAAATGTCCGGCGATATCAACGAACTGGAAAAAGGCGTCAACAAACAAGTCGCCGCCTACTTGCGGCTCGGCCGCCCCGGTCATGTGGACTGCACGTTGAGCTGGCTGGGCGATTGGGCCAAGGCGCAGGCGCTGCTGAGCACCACCTACACCCACACCGGCAAGTCGATGCGCAAATGGGCGCTGGGCAGTATTTCTTCGGCGTACCTGCGGCTCAAGTTTTCGCGTTCACAGCCATTGAAAGGCCGTGAAGCGCAGACCCGTCCCATCGAAGCCTGGATCGGCAAACTCGCCGAACAGGTAGTGCGGGACTGGCGCGACCAACCGCTGGACCGCCTCAACAATCACCAGTATTGGGCGGCATGGTCCGTCATGGCGGCCTCGGTGGTGGTTGACCGGCGTGACCTGTTCGACTGGTCGGTTGCACAGTTTCGCATCGGCGCGTCCCAGGTCGATGCCGACGGGTACCTGCCCAACGAATTGGGCCGCGACACCCGTGCTCTGGCTTACCATAACTACGCGATGGGGCCGCTGATGATGATCGCCTCCTTCGCCCAAGCCAACGGCGTCGACCTGCGCGAAGAAAACCACGGCGCCATGCGGCGTCTGGCGACGCGCGTGGAAGAAGGCATCAAGAATCCAGGTTTGTTCGAACGCAAGACCGGCCACAAGCAAGCACTCGAAGACCTCAACGAGGATGGCAAGTTTGCCTGGCTGGAACCGTACTGCGCGCTATACGACTGCTCAGCGCAAACCAACCGCTGGCGCCAATCGGTCGAACCGATGAAAAACTACCGCCTGGGCGGCGACATCACCCAGCTGTTTGCAGACCAGAAAGACCAGGTGCAACAGCCGGCACGCCCCTGATTGCGGCCGATTTGAATTGAGCTTGTGTTTCAAATAATGGAAGGCAGTCCTTCGCTGTTCGAAGCGCCTTCATATCGAACGATGAAGGTGTGGGAGGAAAGAAAAATGATTCCAGTCATTCTGTCCGGGGGCAGTGGTTCCCGGTTGTGGCCATTGTCACGCAAGTTGTATCCCAAACAGTTCCTGAGCCTGGCCGGCGAAGGATCACTCTTTCAACAAACCCTGCAGCGCCTGGCGTTCAACGGTATCGGCAAACCGATCGTGGTGTGTAATCAGGAGCATCGCTTTCTCGTCAACGAACAACTTGCCGCCATCGGCTGCACGCCGCAGGCGATCCTGCTCGAACCCTTCGGCCGCAACACCGCACCGGCGGTGGCGCTGGCAGCCCTCAAGCTGATTGCCGAAGGCCGCGATGAGCTCATGTTGGTCCTTCCGGCCGACCATGTGATCAGCGACGTCCCCGCTTTGCGCGCCACACTGGAACACGCAGAGCAAGAGGCGCTCAAAGGCAATCTGGTGCTGTTCGGCATTCCGGCGACACGTCCGGAAACCGGCTTCGGCTACATCAAGGCCGACTGCAGCGATGCGGGCGCCCATGCCTTCAAGGTCGAGCAATTTATCGAAAAACCCGACCAGCAAACCGCCGCCGAATTTGTCCGCTCCGGCGAATACTTCTGGAACAGCGGCATGTTCCTGTTCCGTGCCAGCCGCTACCTCGAAGAGCTGCGCACGCACGAACCGGACATGTACGACACCTGCGTGATGGCCCTGGAGCGCAGCCCCAGCAGCGAAGGCGTGACCAGCATCGATCGCGTCACCTTCGAATGCTGCCCGGACAACTCCATCGACTACGCGGTGATGGAACGCACCCACCGGGCCTGGGTCGTCCCGCTCAGCGCTGGCTGGAGTGACGTCGGTTGCTGGTCGTCGCTGTGGGATGTGCACGAAAAGGACACCGACGGCAATGTGCTCAAGGGCGATGTCGTCAGCTACAACAGCCGCAATTGCTTCGTCCATGGCAGCAGCAAACTGGTGACCCTGCTCGGGGTGGAAAACCTCGTCGTGATAGAAACCGAAGATGCACTGATGGTCGCGCACCGCGACACCGTGCAAGACGTGAAAAAACTGGTGAACGCGCTCGACGCCCAAAATCGCTCGGAAACCCAGAACAACTGCGCGGTGTATCGCCCCTGGGGCAGCTACCACTCGGTGGACAACGGCATCCGCCACCAGGTCAAGCACATCACCGTCAAACCGGGCGCGCAACTGTCCCTGCAAATGCACCACCACCGCGCCGAACACTGGATCGTGGTCTCCGGCACGGCCCAGGTGACGTGCAATGAAAAGGTCTTCCTGCTGACGGAAAACCAGTCCACCTACATTCCGATTGCTTCGGTGCATCGGCTGGCCAACCCCGGGAAAATTCCGCTGGAGGTGATTGAGGTGCAGTCCGGAAGCTATTTGGGTGAGGATGATATTGAGCGGTTGGAGGATGTTTATGGGAGGAACCAGCAGGTCAAGAACTGAGCCCATTCAGTAACCCCACCGAGTACCATGAAGAGGTTATCAAAAAAATAGTAACTTGTCGGACGCACTTTGAGTGGTTACGCTGAACCTTATCAATCCAGGCTTTAGCGGACATCCTCATGAACAGCACTCCCCGTGGACCGGCCCTCTTCGTCGCCGACGCCGCCGCTCTCGATTTTCTGAACTCGATAGCAACGCCGGTCGATGAACCCGTCGACTGGATCGACGACGGCAACGGCTGGCTTGAATGGCTGAAACAATCGGGCTGGGTGGAAGACGAGATACTGCAACGGCTTCAGGCACAAGCGATGCCTGGAGAGCTGGAAACCGTCGCGGCGCAGGCACGGTCATTGCGCGAATGGTTTCGCGGCTTTGTCCTGAAATACAAAGGAAAACCGCTTGAAGCCTCGGCCCTGACAGAGCTAGAGGCCTTGAATCGCCTGCTCGAACGGGACGAAAAATACACCCAGATCACGCTGCAGGACGGCGAAACACCAAAGCTCGCCTGGGAACTGAAACGCCGCTGGCGCAGCCCGGATTCCCTGCTGTTGCCACTGGGCGAAGTGCTCGCGCAGTTCGTCAGCGAGGAAGATTTCACCAACGTGAAATGTTGCGAAGGACCGAGCTGCACCCTGATGTTCGTCGATCACACCCGAGGCAGAAAACGCCGCTGGTGCAGCATGGCGGTCTGCGGCAACCGAGCGAAAGCAGCGGCCCACCGCGAGCGGCAAAAGAAAGTCATCGATGCTTGAGGGTGAAAAACAATAACCTATCAAAATCATTTTGACAGGTTACTTTGTTCGTGCCAGATTTAATCTCGAAAACCGGCTTGATCTCATCCATGCGGTTACGAGGCCAATCATCATGACCAGCACCACTGCACCTATCCGCTACACATTTGCCGACGTCGACGGCGTTCGCGTCTTCTACCGGGAGGCAGGAGAACCGGCCAAGCCGACCCTCCTCCTGCTCCACGGGTTTCCCAGCTCATCCCACCAGTTCCGCCAACTCATCCCGTTGCTTTCAGCCCACTTCCACATCATCGCCCCGGACCTGCCCGGCTTTGGATTCACCGAAGTGCCCGCCGAGCGCAAATACAAGTACACCTTCGACGCGCTGGCAGAAACGCTGGGGCATTTCGTCGAGACCCTGGGACTGAAACGCTACGCGATGTACGTCTTCGATTACGGCGCACCGACCGGCCTGAGACTGGCAGTCAAATACCCCGAAAGAATGACCGCGCTGATCTCGCAAAACGGCAACGCGTATCTCGAAGGACTGGGCGATGCATGGGCACCGATCAAAGCCTACTGGGCAGAACCGTCGGCCAAAAATCGCCAGGTCATCGCCGACGCGATCCTGCACCTGCAAGGCACGCGCTGGCAGTACGAACACGGCGTCAGCACGCCTGAACTCATCGCTCCCGAGTCCTACACCCTCGACGCGCTGCTATTGGAGCAGCCGGGCAACAAAGACATCCAGCTCGACCTGTTCCTGGACTACGCGAACAACCTCAAACGCTACCCGGACTTTCAGCGCTTCTTCCGCGAGACCCAACTGCCGACACTGGCCATCTGGGGCCAGAACGACCCCTTCTTCATCCCGCCTGGCGCAGAAGCGTTCAAACGCGACAACCCCAATGCCGTTGTCGAATTACTCGACACCGGACACTTCGCCCTGGAAACCCACGTCGACTACATTGCGAAGCGAATCATCGAAGTGATCGGTCACGCGGCATAAAGCAATCACAGGCGGACGCAACAATGCGCCCGCCTACATCTCCCCTGTGGGAGCGAGACCGGCTTGCCGGCGATGAGGCCCTCACATTCAACACAAACATTCACTGTCACACCTTTCAGCCCACTCGATTTCACAAACCTGACATCCGAAAAACGTGTAGGAATTTACCTTTTGTAACGAGGGGAATTGTTCCCAGTAAGCAGCGAATCGACCCCAAAACCTGCCCCCGATTTCCCACGGCACTCCACCCCCCTCGGAATGCCGCGAAAGCCCCGTAAACAGTGGCATTAAGCCTTGTCACAACAAGCGCCAAAGCGTCCTACAGCCCGGTTGTGAGCGCCAAAATCGCAGCTTATAGTTTCCCCCGTCGCTGCCATTGTCGGTGACCGGGATTCGCAGCCCAAAAGAGAAGACACCGAAGACCGCCAGACCCGCGCAGCCGCCCTCCGTCGGTAAACGAGTAATGGCGATTGTGATTCATCTTTTTAGGACTACATCCATGACGACCCAACATCCGCCCCGCCGCTTCACCCCGATGTCCCAATTCGCCACCGACTACCCCGTACTAGTCATCGACAGCCACGCCCCAATCCGTGAACTGCACAACGTCGTCAGCGAACGCCTCAACGCGGTCCTCCCCTACCTCCAGCTCATGGGCTGCACCAGCCTCCCCGACTACGCCGAAAACGACATCAACACCGTCGCCAACATCGCCCGGATTTTGCTCCAGGACGTGAGTGATGTGTTTCGGGTGATTGAGCAGCGTGGGTTTGAGGCACCCAATGGGTACTGATCAGCTCTTGAACCGCAGCAACACTTGTTGCTGCGGTTTTTTGGTCGCTTGAACACACGCTGTAATGTTCACTTTCTTTTCAGTGAGCCGGTTTCAGGGGATCGTTACAGAGAGCTATCGGCAAAAGCCCCCGCATTTCATGCTGGAAAATCTGTCCTTCACACAGTGATCAAGGCTTACACTACCGAGGAAATTGATATGGAACTGATGACGTTCGAAAGCCCGGTTAATGCGGTATTATCCGGACAAGAAGCACCAGAGCGCTCGCTCAAGCGGAGAGTCCCGATGACTGCAAGAACCAAAAAGCTTTCGGATAAGGAGATGGACGCTCTCGAGCGCCAGATACCTGATCTCGCCCAAATAGCCACCAAGACTGCTTATGCTCGCGCACTGTTGGTGAGTGATAGCGTACTTCGTGTCGATTCCGGCGATTTGGTACGGATCTCACTTGATGGCAGCAAGACTGTTGTAGCCAAAGCCGAGCCGCGTCGCAAAGTCAAAGTAGGTGAAGTGATCACCGTGCGCCGTATCGAAGATCAAACGGCTGGTGGTCGTGCCTAGGTTTCGGGTATTTGCGGGACCGAACGGATCAGGCAAAAGCACCATCAAGGGAGAAATTGATCCCGCCCTTATCAAGATGTACGTGAATGCCGATGATCTCGAGAAGGAAGCGAAAGCAACCGGATTCATCGACTTGGCTACCTTTGAAGTCGCCACTACATTGCCTGAGTTACTCACGTTCCATGCCGAACACTATCTGGTAAGAAACAAAGAGCTCAGCGATCAAGCCAAAAAAATTGGTTTGCTGGGCACTAAAGTTGACTACCGAAACGTACACGTCAATTCCTATCTGGCTTCCGTGATATCGGACTTCATACGCCAGCACCTGCTGGAAAAAGGTGTGAGTTTTACCTTCGAAACGGTGATGTCACATCGCAGCAAGGTCGACTTCATGAAAGAAGCCCAGGCTCACGGTTATCGGATATATCTTTACTTCGTTTCGACTGAAAATCCGGCAATCAACATAGACCGCGTAAAAATCAGAGTCCGCGAAGGTGGTCATCCCGTGGCATCTGACAAGGTACGCGAAAGGTACTACAAATCGCTGGGTCTACTGCCAGAAGCCATTGCAGTCAGCAATCGGGCTTACATCTTCGATAACTCCGGCGACAGTACGGTTTTTCTTGCGGAGATTACTGATGGGGACAGCCTTGAATACCGTACTGAAGACATCCCTGACTGGTTCTTCAAGTCTTACGTCGATGAAGTCGAAAATACATAAGCGTTAACGAATCATTCAATCAGCAAAAAATCAAAAAGGTGACAGACCTGTTTAATAAATAGATCTGTCACCTTTTTCACTCACGGGCGTCAGTCTAGCAGTGCTAATTTCTTAAGTAGTTCGTGCAAACCATCAGGAACCAACGGCGCTTCGGCAGTAAAGCTTGCGCATGGGAGCCACTTCGCAACGAAGGCCGCGCCATCGCTTTCTTGAGCATTCAAGTACGACAACTCATAGACACTGGCATCCACAAACTTCGCGTCATACACCTGCACGATTTCGTGCCCTGGTGTGCCGTTATACGTAAAGAGGCTTTCAAGCGTACCGAGCAAGCGAACATCGGTGATGGGTAAACCGAGTTCTTCCTGTACTTCTCGTACAACGGCTTGGGCACTGGTTTCACCGAATTCGATTCCGCCACCGATTGGGCGGAAGAATGGCTTTTCAGTGATGGGGTCGCGAGATTCGTTGACCAGAATCTTGCCGTCGTGATGGAAGATGCAAAGTGCGAGGGGGCGGATGCGGGGTGTGGTCATGATGTGAAGTCCATTTACTTTGAAAATTCCTGAAGCAGCTGCTCCCATTCGGCATGGGTGTTGGTCGCGGACGCAACCTCGGCAGCTGCTACAGGTTGGCGTCCGTTTTTGAGATCAGAAGTTAGCCGGGGTGTTGGCGCTGATGATTTCCGCTTCATCCTGGCCGATGTTGCGGAACTTGTGCGGTAAGGTTGTCGGGAAGTAGTAGCCGTCACCCGCGTTGAGCACACTAATCTGCCCATCCACCGTCAACTCAACCGTCCCCCGCGTAACCAACCCACACTCTTCCCCTTCCGAGTGCACAATCGGCTCTTCCCCCGAACTCGCCCCCGGCGCGTATTGCTCGCGCAACAAGCGCATCTGCCGGCTCGGCACCGAAGCGCCAATCAGCAGCAACCGCAGCCCATGACGCCCAAGATCCGGTTGTTCGTTGGCGCGGAACACGTATTGATGTTCACGTGGCGGCTGATCAAAGGTAAAGAAGTCCGCCAGAGACATCGGGATGCCTTCGAGCAGTTTTTTCAGGGAGCTGACGGAGGGACTGACGCGATTCTGTTCGATCAGGGAGATGGTGGCATTGGTGACGCCGCTACGCCGGGCCAGCTCGCGCTGGGAGAGTTTGTAGCTTTCGCGTACTAATTTGAGTCGTGAGCCCGTGTCCATGACAGCCTTATGCGAGGAAAACTTAAGGGTTATGGGGGTGGATGGCGGGCGACTTTTGGCCGCGAAAGTACCGCTTCCCTGTCCCGTAATTGTGAAAGGCGGGTATTAAATCACGTTTGGGGGTGTTGCTGTAGGCGCATGGTTATTGGTGATGGTGGTGGGTCAGTTGGCATTGATGGGGAACCGGATGGCGTCATCGCGAGCGAGCTCGCTCCCACAGTTTTTGACCTCTGCTGCACGTACATTTTGTGCCTGCCATGGATCCAATGTAGGAGCAGAGCTTGCTCGCGAAGGCGGTGTGTCAGGCGGCATCGATGTCGGATGTGCCGCCGTCTTCGCGAGCAAGCTCTGCTCCTACAAGGGCTGTGTTGGGTTAGATGCCGAAACGGTCGCGAAGCGCGTAGTACGCAGCGCCCATGGCGGTGAGTGGGGCCTGGAAGGTGCGGCCGCCGATCATTGGCATGTGCGGCAAGGATGCGAAAGCATCGAAGCGTTCGGCGTCGCCGCGGATCATTTCCGAGATCAGTTTGCCGGCCAGGTGCGAGCAGGTGACGCCGTGGCCGCTGTAGCCCTGCATGTAGTAGGCGTTTTTCTCGATGCGGCCAAATTGCGGCATGCGCGACATGGTCAGTAGGAAGTTGCCGGTCCAGCGGTAGTCGATTTTCACGTCCTTCAGTTGCGGGAAGGTCTTGAGGATTTTTGGCTTGATCAGCTGTTCGATGTCATCCGGTTCACGCGCGCCGTAGACCACGCCGCCACCGTACAGCAGGCGGTTGTCGGCGGTGAGGCGGTAGTAGTCGAGCAGGTAGTTGCAGTCTTCGACGCAGTAGTTGTTTTTGATCAGGCTGCGCGCAACCTTCTCCGACAACGGTTCGGTGACGACGATTTGCGAGCCGCACGGCATGCTTTTGGCGGTCACGCGATTGTCGAGGCCCTGCGGCAGGTAGGCGTTGCCGGCGATCAGCAGGTACTTGGCGCGGACCACACCTTTGGCGGTGCGCACGGTGATCGGTTCGCCGTAGGTGATTTCCACCGCCGCCGATTGTTCGTAGATTTTGCCGCCCAGGCCGATGATGGCCGAGGCTTCGCCGAGGGCCAGGTTCAGCGGGTGGATGTGGCCGCCCTGCATGTCGAGCAGGCCGCCGACGTAGTTGTCGCTGCCGACTTCGCGCTTGATGTCCGCGGCGTCGAGCATTTTCAGGTTCTTGTTGCCGTAGCGCTCCCAGCTGCTTTTCTGCTCGGCCAGGCCTTTAAGCTGCTTTTTGTTCAGCGCGGCGAAGATGCCGCCCGGCTTGTAGTCGCACTGGATGTCGTAGTGTTGTATGCGCTGACGGATGATGTCGGCGCCTTCGAAGATCATGCTGCCGAGGACTTCGGCGGTTCTGTCGCCGTAGCGCTCTTCGATGACATCGACGTCGCGGCTGTAGGAGTTGACCAGTTGGCCGCCATTGCGACCGCTGGCGCCGAAACCGACTTTGGCGGCTTCGAGTACGGTCACGCTGTAGCCGGCTTCGGCGAGGAACAGCGCCGAGGACAAACCGGTGTAGCCGGCGCCGATGATGCAGACGTCGCAATCCACCGCTTGTTCCAGCACCGGGAAGTCGCCGGTGAAGTTGCGGGTTGCGGCGTAGTAACTGTTTACATGAGTCTGTTTCATAGGTTTCTCCGATGGCCGCTGGCATGTGCCGGCGGCCGCCGTTGTAGAAGTATTAGAGCTTGATCCAGGTCGCTTTGAGCTCGGTGTATTTGTCGAACGCGTGCAGCGATTTGTCTCGACCGTTACCCGATTGCTTGTACCCGCCGAACGGCGCGGTCATGTCGCCGCCGTCGTACTGGTTGACCCAGACGCTGCCGGCGCGCAAGCCGCGAGCGAAGGTGTGGGCCTTGCTCAGGTTGCTGGTCCAGACGCCGGCGGCCAGGCCGAAGATGCTGTCGTTGGCGATGGCCAAGGCTTCTTCAGCGGTATCGAAGGTGATCAGCGACAGCACCGGGCCAAAAATTTCTTCCCGGGCGATGGTCATGGCGTTGGTCACGCCGTCGAAAATCGCCGGCTCCACGTACAGGCCGCCAGTGGCTTCCAGGGTGCGGCTGCCGCCCGCGATCAGTTGCGCTCCCTGGTCTTTGCCGACCTGGATGTAGCGCAGCACGTTGTCCAGTTGACGCTGATCGACGACCGCGCCGACGGTGGTTTTCGGGTCCAAAGCATGCCCCGGTTTCCAGGCTTGCAGCGCTTCTACCAGCAGCGGAATGAACTGCTCGCGAATCGAACGCTCGACCAGCAAGCGCGAACCGGCGGTGCAGACTTCGCCCTGGTTGAAAGCGATGCCGCTGGCCGCTGCCTGTGCTGCCGCGCGCAGATCCGGCGCATCGGCGAACACCACGTTCGGGCTCTTCCCCCCTGCTTCGAGCCAGACGCGTTTCATGTTGCTTTGGCCGGCGTAGATCAGCAGTTGCTTGGCAATCGCGGTCGAGCCGGTAAAGGCCAGCACGTCGACGTCCATGTGCAACGCCAGCGCCTTGCCGACGGTGTGGCCGAAGCCCGGCAGAACGTTGAACACGCCTTTCGGGATGCCGGCGTCCAGCGCCAACTGCGCGATGCGGATCGCGGTCAGTGGCGACTTTTCCGAAGGCTTGAGGATGAACGAGTTACCCGCCGCGAGGGCCGGGGCGAACTTCCAGCTGGCCATGATCAACGGGAAATTCCACGGCACGATGGCGGCAACGACACCGGCAGGTTCGCGGGTGATGAGGCCGAGTTGATCGTGCGGCGTGGCAGCGACTTCGTCGTAGATCTTGTCGATGGCTTCGGCGCTCCAGCGGATCGCGTTGGCGGTCGCCGGGATGTCGATGTTCATCGAGTCGTTGATCGGTTTGCCCATGTCGAGGGTTTCGAGCAGGGCGAGTTCTTCCCGGTTGGCCAGGATCAGGTCGGCGAAGCGGATCAAAGTGCGCTTGCGCTCGGCCGGGGCGAGATTGGCCCAGATGCCGGATTCGAAGGTGCGGCGTGCGACGGCAACGGCTTCGTTGGCGTCGGCTTCATCGGTGCTGGCGACGTTGGCCAGGAAGCGGCCGTCGACCGGGCTGATGCATTCGAAAGTTTCACCGCTGAGTGCAGCGCGGTATTGGCCGTCGATGAAGGCGCGGTTTTCGATGGTTAGGGACTGGAAGCGTTGTTCCCAGTCGCTGCGAGTGTTTGTCATGGTTGTGACTCGACGCAGAGGAATGTTGGGTGGGCCGTGGGCGTTGGTGGTGGCTGAGCTGCCGCCATCGCCGGCAAGCCGGCTCCTACAGGGTTTGGTGACGTACACAAAAGCTGTGCACGACGAAGATCAACTGTAGGAGCCGGCTTGCCGGCGATGGCGGTGTGTCAGGCGAGATCAATGTTGATTGATCTACCGCTATCGCCAGCAAGCCGGCTCCTACAAGGTTTGTGTCGTCGACGCAGATCTCGTCAAACCGTGTGCAGGTACCAGTTGTACTCAAGGTCCGAAATGGAGTTTTCGAACTCGGCCAGCTCGCTTTCCTTGCACGCCACGAACACGTCGATGTACAGCGGGTCGATGTATTTGGCCATGACTTCGCTGTCGTCCAGCTCGCGCAATGCATCGCGCAGGTTGTTCGGCAGGCTTTGCTCGTTTTGCTCGTAGCTGTTGCCTTCCACGGGTGCGCCCGGCTCGATCTTGTTGGTCAGGCCGTGGTGCACGCCCGCCAGCACCGAAGCCATCAACAAGTACGGGTTGGCATCCGCACCGGCCACGCGGTGTTCGATGCGCACGGCATCGGAGGAACCGGTCGGCACACGTACCGCAACAGTACGGTTGTCGATGCCCCAGCTCGGCGAGTTCGGCACATAGAACTGCGCGCCGAAACGGCGGTACGAGTTGACATTCGGGCAGAGGAAAGCCATCTGCGCCGGCAGGGTCTCGAGCACACCGCCGATCGCGTGTCGCAGCGCGGCGTTCTGCTCGGGATCCTCGCTGGCAAAGATGTTGTTGCCTTCTTTGTCGAGAATCGAAATGTGCACGTGCAAACCGTTGCCCGCCTGACCCGGATACGGCTTGGCCATAAACGTGGTGTCCATCTCGTGGTCGTAGGCGATGTTTTTCACCAGACGCTTGAGCAACACCGCGTAGTCGCAGGCCTTGATCGGGTCGTTGACGTGATGCAGGTTCACTTCGAACTGCGCCGGGGCGCTTTCCTTGACGATGGCGTCAGCAGGAATGCCCTGCTCTTTCGCGCCTTCGAGGATGTCTTGCAGGCAATCGACATATTCGTCGAGGTCGTCGATCAAATACACCTGGGTCGACATCGGACGTTTGCCGGAAACCGGCGAGCGTGGCGATTGCGGACGACCGTTCACGTTGTCCTGGTCGATCAGGTAGAACTCGAGTTCGAACGCAGCGCAAATGGTCAGGCCAAGTTCGTCGAACTTGCGCACCACATTGGCCAGCACTTCACGCGGGTCGGCGAAGAACGGTTCGCCTTCGAGCTCGTGCATGGTCATCAACAGTTGCGCGGTCGGGCGCTTCTGCCAAGGCTCAATGCTCAGGGTGCCAGGGATTGGATAGCAGATCCGGTCAGAGTCGCCGATGTCCAGACCCAGGCCGGTGCTTTCCACCGTGGAGCCATTGATGTCCAGGGCAAACAGGGACGCCGGCAGGTTGATGCCTTTTTCGTAGACCTTATGAAGACTGGTGCGCTCGATGCGCTTGCCGCGCACCACACCGTTCATATCCGCAATCAGAAGGTCGACGTACAAAACCTCAGGATATTTCTTAAGGAATGCGTTTGCTTCGTTGAGTTGAACGGCACGCAGAGGGACCGACATGATGCACCTATTAGCTGTTAATTATTATGTTCACCGCACTTTCTGGAGCCCAGTCAACCCGAACAGCAAAGTGAAGTCAATAGCGAACACTTGGCCTTTCATCCTTTATTTTTGGGACTTTTCTGGGCACGAGAGTGCCATATAGGCCCTCAACACCGCACAAAGACTAGCAATCGGACGTGCGGCGTTTAGAATTTTTTACATGAGAGTTGTTAATTAAAATCAACAAAGCTAAGCTCCTGAAAAACTCGTTCAAGGTCGAGGTGATAAAAATGGCATTCAAGCCATTGATCGGCGTTACAGCGTGCGTCAAACAGATTGGCCTGCACCCCTACCACATCAGCGGCGACAAGTACTTGCGTGCTGTCAGCGTCGCGGCTCTGGGGTTGCCCGTGGTCATTCCTTCCTTAGGCGAACTGACTGAAATCGAGGATGTGCTCGCGCACCTTGATGGTCTGTTGCTGACCGGTTCGCCGTCGAATGTGGAGCCCTTCCACTATCAAGGCCCGGCCAGCGCTCCCGGCACGGATCACGATCCGGCGCGGGACGCCACTACCCTTCCTTTATTGCGTGCAGCCATTGCGGCGGGCGTTCCGGTACTCGGCATCTGCCGTGGCTTCCAGGAAATGAACGTGGCGTTTGGCGGCAGCCTGCACCAGAAGGTGCATGAACTGCCGGGCATGCTCGATCACCGCGAAGCGGACAGCCCTGAGCTGGCCGTGCAATACGCCCCGGCGCATGCGGTGACGGTGCAACCGGGTGGCGTGTTCGAAGCGCTCGAGTTGCCGACCGAGTTCATGGTCAATTCGATTCACAGCCAGGGCATCGACCGCCTCGCTCCCGGCCTGCGTGCCGAGGCGATTGCGCCGGACGGTCTGATCGAAGCGATTTCGGTGGACCACAGCCCGAGCTTTGCGGTCGGTGTGCAATGGCACCCGGAATGGCAGGTGCTTTCGAATCCTCCTTATTTGAGTATTTTCCAGGCGTTCGGCGATGCATGCCGACGACGGGCCGCGCAGCGTAAAACCCGCTGACCCAAAACACCCATTTACTGCCCCCGCGAGTTTTGCGGGCGTGCCTTTGCGCGTCCGTGGCTCGCGAAAACAACACACTGCAATAACAACAAGTACGACCCAGGCAGCCAGGACGGCGGCGCCGAATAAGCCCGAGCGGTATGGATCAGGCGAGCGCAATCCTTTGTAGGAGCGAGGCTTGCCCGCGAAGGCGGTGTTTCAGGCAACGATGATATCGACTGACATACCG